>WGAP01000094.1 GCA_015494775.1 Flavobacteriales bacterium
AAAAACAGTAACGAAGTGAGTAAACAAAGTAGTGGGAGCCGAACTCCCACTACGCAGGATAGACAAAAATCCAAAAAGGAATCGTGCCTTCCTAATGCATAAATGCATAAACAAAATTAATAAAAAAATGAATCAAGAAAATATGAAAAAATAATTTGGAAAATAACACAGTATCTCCGCCGGGCGGAAAAGCATGCTCGCCGCCTGCGCCGCATAACCGCTCCCATCCCTGGCGCGGATTTTATTTATCCTTCACCCAAACGACCACCAACCCTTTGCTTCGGTTATTAAAAAATCAACCTAATTTATTGAAAATCAATTCAAAATTCAAAATTCATAATTAAAAATTAATCTAATCCTTTATTCGGTCAATACGCTTGCGCGGGTTATTTTCGAGGTTTTTATAAGCCGAAAGGGTCATACCCGTTACTTGCTTAAACTGCCTGGAAAGGTGCGAAACGCTACTGTATTGCAAGTGGTAGGCGATTTCCGAAAAATTCATTTCGCCATAGCCGATCAGTTCCTTGACACGCTCGATTTTTTGCAGGATGATATAACGCTCGATGGTGATGCCTTCGGTTTGGGAAAAGATTTTCGAAAGCGTCGAATAGTCCGTATGAAGATGTTTGCTCAGGTAGTCCGAAACCTTTTCGTCGGTCGGATTTTCGTTGTAATGAATGCGCACGATGAGCAGGGCTTTGATACGTTCGGTGATGATTTCGTTTTTGTCGCGCACCAGGGCGAAGCCCAGCCGGCGGAGTTCCTGTTCCAGGCGACGGTAATCGGGCGCCGTGTCGGCAATGACCGCCTTGCCCAAATCCACATCCAAAACCTTGATGTTCAGGTTTTCCAAGCTGCTGCGCACCGCCGCAATGCAACGGTCGCAAACCATGTTTTTGATATGCAGAACTTTGGTTTTCATGCCGTAAATCGTTTCAAAGATAAATAATCATTCCATATGCGTCGCATTTGGCACCGGCTTTGCATGTTCAAACCGGAAAAAATACGCTAATTTTACCTGCCGGAAAATCTTAATCCGATGAAATACCTTTCCGTTTTTCTTTTGTTCCTGTGGGCCGTGCCTTTGCATGCCCAACAAACCCTGCCCGACAGTTTGCAGCAACGTATCGGCAACGAAATGAACGCTTATTTCATGGCGGTGGAAGACCGTGATTGGGATGCCGTTTTGGACCGCATGCCGCCGGCGCTTTTCGATATTACGCCCCGCGATCAAATCCGCAAAAGTTTCGAAAACGCGTCCAACCGCTTTACCGATTATCAAATCCACCGGCCTACGTCGGTGCGGATTTTTCCGCAAATGCAAGCCGGTGATACGGCAAATTATGTGC
This sequence comes from Flavobacteriales bacterium, assembly GCA_015494775.1. Taxonomy (GTDB): domain Bacteria; phylum Bacteroidota; class Bacteroidia; order Flavobacteriales; family Flavobacteriaceae; genus JAADED01. The sequence continues at coordinate 1,350 of WGAP01000094.1, forward strand.
TCATCGGCTACCGGAAAAACGCCACTTGGATTTTCCGGCCCAAGGACGGCGAACCGGCCGATGCTTTCAGGCATCGAATGGACTACGTTTTTTACCGGCTCAAAAAAACCTACGGCCCCGGACAGGTTACCCGCGGAAGCCGTCCGGGCATTTTCCATTTGCGCATTCCGGCCTACATGGCGGCCATTGTTCGAAAATCGGACGGACGTATTTTCTTTGTGGATTATCCGAAAGATATGCGCCGTCAAACCATGCTGGCCAAAATCCTTCCCCAACCGGTCATCCTTGCCTTCAACAACGTGGTTTTCGGGCATAAGTCCTAGCAATTTTCGGGTCGATGGGCGAAAAAAAGAAATTGGTTTGCTACCATTGCGGCTTGGAAATGCACGAGAGCGAGGCCATCTGGTTCGACGGCAAGCCCTTTTGCTGCAACGGATGTAAAACCGTGTATGAAATCCTCAACCGCCACGACCTTTCGCAATACTACACCATCAACGAAACGCCCGGCGTGCGTGTGGATGAAGTTACCCGCCCCGGCGATGACAAATATGCCTATCTGGACAAGGACGAAATCCGCGAAAAACTCCTGGAATTCGACGACGGACAAACGCAGGTGGTCAATTTTTACATTCCCTCCATTCATTGCAGTTCCTGTATTTGGGTCTTGGAGCATTTGGAAAAACTTAATCCGGCGGTGCTGCGTTCCGAAGTGAATTTTCCGGCCAAAACCGCCCGCATCACCTACGATGCATCCCGTCTCAGTTTGCGGCAGTTGGTGGAACTGCTGGCTTCCATTGCCTACGAACCGCTTATCAGCTTGGACAGCATCGAGGAGAAAAAGAAAAAATCGCGCAACCGGCTGATTACGCAAATCGGCGTGGCGGGCTTTGCCTTCGGCAACATCATGATTTACACACTGCCCGAATACATCGGTGGCGGCGAATATTGGTTGCAACGCTTTGCTCCTTTGTTCCGGTGGGTTTCCTTGGGATTGTCCTTGCCCGTGGTGTTGTATTCGGCCCGCGATTATTTCGACTCGGCCGTCAAAAGTTTGCGCAAAGGCATTTCCAATGCCGACATTTTGATTGCCTTGGGCATCACCGTTTTGTTTTTGCGTAGCGCCTACGAGGTCATTACCGGCACCGGTCAGGGCTATTTTGACAGCTTGACCGGATTGGTGTTTTTTCTGCTCATCGGCAAGTATTTCCAACGCATCACCTATGATTATCTCTCCTTCGAGCGGGATTACAAATCCTATTTTCCCATTGCCGCGGTCAAGGTGCTTCCCGACGGAAGCGAGGAAATCATCGAAATCAAAGACATCCGCCCGGGCGACCGCCTGCTGATACGCAATGACGAGATTATTCCCGTGGACGGCATTGTGATGAAAAACACCGCCCTGGTGGATTACAGTTTTGTAACCGGCGAATCGATGCCGGTGGAAAAAGCCGTGGGCGACAAAGTGCTGGCCGGCGGCAAGCAAACGGGCAATTGGATCGAAATCGAAGCCGTGGCCGATGTGGACAACAGCTACCTGACCCGGCTGTGGTCGCGCGAGATTTTCAAACATCCCGAACATAAACATCTCAAAAACATTACCGACCGCGTTAGCCGTTGGTTTACCCTCATTGTGCTGAGCATCGCCCTGGCGGCCGGACTTTACTGGTGGTGGAAGGCCGGCGCGGGAACGGCCATTTGGATTGTGTCGGCGGTGCTGATTGTGGCCTGTCCTTGTGCGTTGTCGTTGGCCGGGCCGTTTGCCTTTGGCAATATCCTGCGCAAATTCGGCTTGCACGGACTTTACCTGAAAAACGACACGGTGGTGGAAGATATGGCCGCCATCGACACCTTGGTGTTCGACAAAACGGGCACGCTGACCCGTCAGGAAAAATTCCGCGTGCATTACGAAGGCGCGCTGCTCAGCGAGGCCGAACGCCAAATCATCAAGAGTATGGCCAAGATGTCGAACCACCCGCTCAGCCGGTTGATATACCGTCATTTGCAGGACGAAGCGATTACCGAACTGGAACACGTGCAGGAAATTACGGGCAAAGGCATCCTGGCACTCAAAGACAAGCTGACCTACAAATTGGGTGCCGCCGGATGGACGGGTGCCAAGGGGCCCGGCGGGCAAACCTCGGTTTGGTTCCATAACGGCCGTGAGGTCAAGGGCGTTTTCCGCTTCGAGGGCGACTATCGCGAAGGGCTTCCCGAACTTTTCGCACGTTTGCGCAAACACGGCTACCGGCTGTATATCCTTTCGGGCGACAACGATGCCGAACGCCCCGCCTTGGAACGGCTCTTGCCCGCGGGCACCGAAATGCTTTTCAACCAATCGGTGCACGACAAAACCGATTTCGTGGCCGGCTTGCAGGCCCGGGGCCGCCGCGTGATGATGCTGGGAGACGGGCTCAACGATGCGGGCGCCTTGCGCCAAAGCGACGTGGGCATTGCCGTGGCCGAGGACACCAATGTATTTACCCCTTCGTCCGACGGTATTCTCAGTGCCGCCCGTCTGCCGGAGTTGGACAGGTTTCTACGCATTTCGCGCCAAACGCGCCGCGTGATTTATTCGGCTTTTGTGATAGCGTTTTTCTACAATGTCATCGGGCTGAGCATTGCCATGGCCAACCTGCTCACGCCGGTGATTGCCGCCATTTTGATGCCCGTCAGTTCCATTTCGGTGGTGATTTACGTAACGCTCTGGACCAATGGGATAAGCCGGCGTTTGGGTAAATAGTTTTTTAGGGCGCCTGGGCGCTCACGTTCGGGGCCCCGCCGGCGGGCGAATGCCCGCGGCGGATGGCCGGACGATTGAATTTAGGTCGGTGGCCCCGCCCCGTGGCGAAGCCGCGGGGCGGGGCTTCCCATTGATTATCAAATGTTTACGTCTGGCCATCCGCCCGGCGCGCTGACGCGCACCGCGGCGGGGCCACGGACGCTGCTTCAAGCGGCGGAGCGCTTTCGCATCGTCCGTTTCCTCACGCGTTGCAGCAAGCATAAAATGTCGGATAAGTTGAAGTTATTTTTGTCGAGAACAAAGCCGGCAATCCGAAGGCATAGCCGTAGCTATGGCAAGGATGGCCAATGCCGTTATCGGCAAAAAGAACGAGACTTGGTGTGAAGGTTTTATGCT
>WGAP01000095.1 GCA_015494775.1 Flavobacteriales bacterium
CGGCGCGTAGTTTTTCGATTTGCTTATCGATGATGCGGCGGGCCTCGTCGGGCCGGTCGCTACGCATTTGCAGGCGGAGCCGGATGCGTTTGGGCGAAGGCAAATAGGCCAAATGAATCTCGGGCGGCAACCCGGCCTCCCAATCCTTCAAGCGGTGGGCCAGCAAACTCTCGCCGATGCCGTAAACCGACACCGTTTTGCGCACCAAGGCCGGTTGCTGGAAACGTTCGCGCAGGCGAGGTTCCAATTCCTCCGTGAAAATATGCTTCATTTCGAAAGGCACGCCGGGCAGGAAAACATATATTTTGCCCTTGTGCTCAATCCACATTCCCGGCGCCGTGCCGTAGAAATTGGGCAGGATTTCGGTGCCCTGCGGCACCATGGCTTGGGATTTGTTGTTGTCGGTAAACGGATAATGCATCCGTTCGAACAGTTTGCGGATGTGCTTTTCCACCTCGGGCCGGTATTCCAAGGGCCGGTCGAAAAAGCGGGCAATGGTTTCGCGCGTCAAATCGTCGGCCGTAGGGCCCAATCCGCCAGTAACGATAATCAGGTCGGCATGTGCGCCGGTGATGTTCAGCCCGTCGGCAATGGCTGCGGGCGTGTCGCCAACGGTAAGTATCATCCGGTTGTCGAAACCCGCATCGGTGAGCCGGCCCGAAATCCAGGCGGCGTTGGTATTGACGATTTGACCGATAAGGATTTCGTCGCCTATGCTCAGCACGGCGGATTTTACGGCTTCTTTCGGTTTGGATTTTTCCATTGATATTGCGATAAATCTTTGTCTTTCAAACGCCAGTAAAGGAAAAGCGGTATAATGACCAAAAAGAAAATCAAGGTAAAAATGCCCAGGAAAACATCGTATTCCCGCCTATGCATCCACTGCCGGTAAAGTCCGGTGCCCAGTAAAACGGCTTCGATGACCAAAAGACCGATCAATATCCGGCGTATCATCTCAGAAAAGTCCGTGTATGTTGGCTTCCACCTTTTCGAACACAAATCCCAAATCTTCGGGATTATTGACAAAATCCAGGTCATCCACATTGACAATGAGCAGTTTGCCCTTGTCGTAATTTTTAATCCAATTCTCGTAGCGTTCGTTGAGTTTGCTCAGGTATTCGATGTTGATGTTTTTCTCGTATTCGCGGCCGCGGGTATGGATTTGCTTGACCAAGGTGGGCACGCTGGCCCGCAGGTAGATGAGCAAATCGGGCGGACTGACCAGGAGTTCCATCAAATCGAACAGCGAAGTGTAGTTTTCGAAATCCCTGGACGACATCAAGCCCATATCGTGCAGGTTGGCGGCAAAAATGTAGCGGTCTTCGTAGATGGTGCGGTCTTGGATGATGTCTTTGTTTTCGCGGCGTATTTCCAGGATTTGCCGGAAGCGGTTATTCAGGAAATACACTTGCAGGTGGAACGACCACCGCCGCATATCGGCATAAAAATCTTCCAGGTAGGGATTATCTTCCACCGTTTCGAAATGCGGCTCCATTTTCAGGTGCTTGGACAAAAGCTGGGTGAGCGTGGTTTTTCCCGCTCCGATGTTTCCGGCTATGGCAATATGCATGGGAAGCGTTTTTGCAATGTTAAGGATTTTCGGCCAATCATTGGTAACGCAAAAGGGACGAAACCTTGTAATTATTCAATTTTTCACGTCCGTTGAGGAAGGCCAATTCCAGCAGGAAGTTGATCATCACCACTTCGCCGCCGGCTTTTTCCACCAACCGGGCGGCGGCCAGGGCCGTGCCGCCGGTGGCCAAAACATCGTCGTGTATCAGCACTTTTTCGCCCGGCCGGATGGCGTCGATATGCATTTCGATGCTGTCGGTTCCGTATTCCAAGGCGTAGGATTGGCTGTGGGTTTGGTAGGGCAATTTGCCCGGTTTGCGGATAGGAATAAATCCGGCGTTGAGATGCTCGGCCAGGAGGGCGCCGAAAATAAATCCCCGCGCTTCGATGCCCACCACTTTGTCCACCTTGCGCGGCACAAGTCCGAGCAATTCGTTGAGCGTATGCTGCATAATACGCGGTTCGGCCAGCAGTGGCGTGATGTCTTTGAATACAATGCCCGGTTTGGGAAAATCGGGAATGTTGCGAATGTATTTTTCGATGATGTCTTTCATGGCGGCATAATTTGCAAACCGGCGGATAAAGTTAGTAAAATTCAGCGGGAATTGGGCTATGATAAAACAATCGTTTTTACGCCGCCGGCTTGCAGAGCCCCACCCGAAACAGGATGCCCGCAAGGCTGGAAATCATCAAAAAAACGCGTATCTTTGTTATTAGCAAAACCTCCGAAAAAACTTCTGCCCGCCTTGACTGAACGAAGCATTCAAATCGACCGCGAACAATTGAGCGATTTCCTCGGTAAAGCCAACCGTAACCTCAATGTGCTCAAAAGTTTTTATCCCAAAATCAAATTCGTCAGTCGCGGAAATATGCTCAAAATCCTGGGCGACCCGCAGGCCCTCGAACAATTGGAAAACAAAATCCGGCTGATGCTGGACTATGTGGACAACTACAACGCCCTGGACCCCGAAACCATCGAAAAAATCATCCTGACCGACTCGGCGGATTATCGCCGCTTTTTGGAAGCCGACGATGTGGTGGTGCACGGCACCGGCGGCCGTATCATCAAGGCCCGCACGCCCAACCAACTGCGCATAGTGCGCTCGGTGGAAAAAAACGACCTGGTATTCGTTACCGGCCCCGCCGGCACGGGAAAAACCTACATCAGCGTGGCCCTGGCCGTGCGCGCACTCAAAAACAAGGATGTAAAACGTATCATCCTTACGCGTCCGGCCGTGGAAGCCGGCGAAAACCTGGGCTTCCTGCCCGGTGATATGAAGGAAAAACTCGACCCTTACATGCAACCGCTCTACGACGCACTGTTCGATATGATACCGGCTTCCAAGTTGCAGGATTTTATGGAACGCAACATCATTCAAATCGCTCCCTTGGCCTTTATGCGCGGGCGCACCTTGGACAATGCCTTTGTGATCCTGGACGAAGCCCAAAACACCACCCACGCCCAGATGAAAATGTTCCTCACGCGTATGGGCGCGGGCGCCAAATTCATCATCACCGGCGACCCTTCGCAAATCGATTTGCGCCGCGGGACAAGCTCGGGCCTGTTCGAAGCCCTCAACCTGCTGGGCGGCATCGCCGGCGTGGACATCATCCGGCTGGGCGACCAGGACGTGGTGCGCCACCCCTTGGTCAAAAAAATCATCGACGCCTACAAAAAAACCGAAAATTCATCTCCAAAATCCGAATCCCATGAGCGAACATAACGAACTGAAACAACACATCGAACGCCACGAACAACAACTGACCGACCTGCACCGGCGGCTGCAACGCCAGGAACGGCTTATGCGCATGACCGCCATTTTTATGCTGGTGCTGTTTGTCGTTTGGTTGGTGGCAACCGTATGGCCTGTTCTCTAACCTCCCCATGATGGAACTGCGCATCCTCGGCTGCCATTCGGCCACGCCCAAGCCCGGCGAATTCCCGTCGGCACAGGCCCTTATGACCGGCAACCAATGGCTGCTGCTGGATGCGGGCGAAGGCATGCAAATGCAATTGCGTCGCTACAAGGTGAAATTCGGGCGCATCAAACACATCTTTATCACCCACCTGCACGGCGATCATCTTTACGGATTGTTCGGGCTTTTGTCCACCCTGCGACTGCTCGACCGCCGGACCGAGGTTCATTTGCACGGGCCCGAAGCACTCAAACGCCTGCTGGACGAAGTGTTCCGGGCCTCGCAAGTGGAACCGACCTATCCGCTGCATTTTCATGCCGTCCCGGCCGATGCGCCGCGCCAAATACTGGACGAAAAACATTTTACGGTGCATAGCGTTCCGCTCAAACATCGCCTGCCCACCACCGGCTACGTAATCCGCGAAAAACCCAAGCCGCGCAAACTCAATCCCGAGGCCATTGCACGCTATCCCGAAATAGGCATTTGGGCCTATCACAAACTCAAAGCCGGCGAAGATTTCGTGCGCGACGACGGTTCGGTTATTCCCAACGACGAACTCACCCTTCCGCCTCCCCCGCCCCGCCAATACGCCTACATGACCGATACGGCCTATTTGCCCGACATCATCCCCCACATCAAAGGAAGCGACGTGCTTTACCACGAAGCCACCTTTGCCGAAGCCGATGCCGCCCTGGCCGCAAAAACCTTGCACAGCACGGCCCGGCAAGCGGCTACGATAGCCCGTGATGCGGGCGTGGGCAAACTTATCATCGGCCATTTTTCGTCGCGCTATCCCGACCCGCGCCTTTTGCTCGACGAAGCCCGCGCGGTGTTTCCCGATACCGAATTGGCCGCCGAAGGCAAAACCCTAACGTTCTGAACCGCCATGGAAAAAGACCTGAGCCGATACCGCCGCCAATACGGCAAGGACCAACTGGACGAGCGCCACGTGCCGCAAAATCCCATGGAACTCTTTCGCGATTGGTTTTTCCAAGCCGAACGAAATGAAACCTGCATTGAACCCAACGCCATGCAGTTAGCCACGCTAGGCCGCGACGGATTTCCGGGCCTGCGTACGGTGCTACTGAAAAAATTCCGATGGGACGGCTTTATTTTTTATACCAATTACCTGAGCGACAAGGGTTTGGATATTGAACAAAATCCGCATGTTACGCTTCACTTCCACTGGCCCATATTGGAACGGCAGGTGATCATCAAGGGGCTTGCGCGCAAACTGCCCGAAAACCTTTCGGACGGCTATTTCGAAACCCGTCCGCGCGGAAGCCAAATCGCGGCCTGGGCTTCGGAACAAAGCCGGCCCGTGACCTCCAAGGAAGAACTCATCGAACGCTACCGGCAGTTTGAAAAACAATTCGAAGGGCGCGACATTCCGCGTCCGCCGCATTGGGGCGGTTATCTGGTGGAACCGCGCAGCATCGAATTCTGGCAAGGGCGTCCTAACCGCCTCCACGACCGTATTCGCTACGATTTGCAGGAGGATTTGAGCTGGAAAATAGTGCGGTTGAATCCGTAGATTTTTTGGGGGCGCCTGCCCGCACACGTTCACGCATGCCTCGTTGCTTCACGATAGTTCGCACCGCGGCGCGTTCACGAGGCGGGCACCGCGTGCTCCACTCTTATCTTGCTTGCATCCGGCGGTTTTTGTATAGCGGCGTGCGTATGCCTCCTCGTCGAAGCTCGGAGACTCCGCCGCCGCACAAAAACATTCGCCGGCTACTGCGCAAGGATACCGCTACGCCCGCTGGCGCGGTCACGGCCGGCGAAGCCGGCCTTCAATTTTTGCAGTAGGAGATGTTAAATTGCTAATCGGTGTTCAAATGTTCGATGTTCATTATTCGAGCGCGAAGCGCGAGCCAAAGCGCCAGGGATGGGAGCGGTATGAGCCGCCGGCGGTGCCGATGGTTTTCCGCCCGGCGGAGGCGACCGGAGGAAGCCCCACGCACGGGCGGGCGCGGGCGCGCGACACGCGCGCCCGCGCAAAACCACGGCATCCGCCAAGGCGAATATGAGCGGACAGCCCGGCGGCGCCTATGCGTTGCAGCAAGCATAAAATCCTCACACCAAGTTTTGTTCTTTTTGCCGATAACGGCATTGGCAACCCTCGCCATAGCTACGGCTATGCCTTCGGGTGGCCGGCTTTGTTCTCGACAAAAATAACTTCAACTTTTCCGACATTATACACTTGCTGCAACGCTGTGAACGCCGGCGGGTGCGAAAGCGCTCCGCCGCTTGAAGCAGCCGCCGATGCGTGAACGTGTGCGCCGGGGCGCCCAAAAACAAACCTTGCCCAACCCGCCGAAAATTCGTATTTTTACGCAAACGCTTCCGGCTATGCGCAAGGGCATCGGTATTCTGATAACAGGCATATTTTTGGGCTTTGTGCTCAGCTTGTTTGTTCGCAGCAAGGAAAATACCGTTACCGACAAGGCCGTTATCGACGATTTTAAGGAACATTACAAAATCTACGCGCTTCCGCTGCCCGACAGTTTGTTTTTTGCCGGCGAGCGCGTGCCGGTGGAAAAACCATGGGTGCGCGAACGATTGGACCGGGAATTGCTCATTAATGTGTATTGGCAGTCGAACGCACTGCTCAAATTCAAGCGGGCCAAAAAATATTTTCCGGTGTTCGAACCCATCCTGCGCCGCTACGGTATTCCTGACGATTTTAAATACCTGGCCGTGGCCGAAAGCAACCTGGAACCCGTGGTCAGTCCGGCCGGAGCCGCAGGGCTGTGGCAGTTGATGAAAAAAACCGCCCGTAAATACGGATTGATCGTCAACAAGGAAATCGACCAACGCTACGACCCTTGGTTGGCTACCGAAGCCGCCTGCTTTTATCTGGTCGAAGCCAAACAACAATTCGGTTCGTGGACCCTGGCGGCCGCCGCCTACAACCGCGGCCAACAAGGTCTGAAAAAAGCCCTGGACGACCAAGGCGCAACCGATTATTACGACCTGTATCTCAATCCCGAAACCGCCAAATACATCTACCGCATTGCCGCCATCAAGCAAATAATGGAACACCCACAGGACTACGGTTTTCATTTCCGCGAAGCGGATCTTTACCACCTGCCGCCGCTGCGCAAACTGACGGTGGACAGCACCGTGCATTCCTGGCCCGATTTCGCCCGTCGGTTCGGACTGACCTACGGTCAGTTGCGCTACTACAATCCTTTTATCCGCGACTATCAATGGGCCAACAAAGACGGTGATACCTTGTTTGTTTATTTGCCCGTCCGGTAGGCCGGGGGTTCCGCTCATTCTTTGTAAATTGGCCGTAAAATTCATCCACAATGCGTTCCAAGAAAAAACTCTGTGTGGCCGGCAATTGGAAAATGAACCTTAATCTGTCGCAAGCCGAAGATTTTGCGGCCCGTTTCGAACAAATTTACCGCGCTCATCCGCAGGTGGAAGTCAAAATAGCGCCTTCGTTTACCAACCTTTATCGTTTGGTGCAATTGTTTGAAGATACCGAAGTGGACATCCTGGCCCAAAATATGCACTGGGCCGAAAAAGGTGCCTACACGGGCGAAGTGTCGGCCGGAATGCTCAGGTCGGTGGGCGTTTACGGCGTGATATTGGGGCACTCCGAACGGCGGGCTTATTTTTGCGAAACCGACAAAGAGCTGCGCCGCAAGGTGCAAACGGGCATTGAAAACGATATGGAAATAATTTACTGCGTGGGCGAAACCCTCCAACAGCGCGAAGCGGGCCGACATTTCGATACGGTTCGCCGGCAAATCACCGAAGTGTTCTTTGACCTGGACCCCGAAGACTGGCGCCAAGTAAAAATCGCCTACGAACCCGTGTGGGCCATCGGCACGGGGAAAACGGCCACGCCCGGCCAAGCCGACGAAATGCACGCCTACATCCGCGAACTGATTGCCGGAAAATACGGCCCTGCCTTGGCCGGCGAAGTGATGATCCTCTACGGCGGTAGCGTAAAACCGGCCAATGCCCGCGATATTTTCGCCCGGCCCAACGTGGATGGCGCCTTGGTGGGCGGTGCTTCGCTCAATGCGGACACTTTCAACGATTTGGTGGAAATCGCCAAGGGATTTTTTGAATAAAAAATATCGTATATTTGCATCCGGCTTGTGAAACCGCTGGCGCAGGGTGCGTGGATGTTTCCTTGCCCTAACGTCTAAAACTACGGAACCATGGACGACATTATCCGGTTTGTAGAAGACCAATTGATCGAAAAAAAGGATTTTCCGCAATTTGATGCGGGCGACACCATTACCGTGTATTACGAAATCCGCGAAGGAAACAAAACCCGTACGCAGTTTTTCCGCGGGACGGTTATCCAACGACGCGGAAGCGGTGCCACCGAAACCTTTACGGTGCGCAAAATGTCGGGCGATGTGGGTGTGGAACGTATTTTTCCCATCAATATGCCCGCCATCCAAAAAATCGAAGTGAACAAACACGGTAAAGTGCGCCGCGGACGTATTTTTTACTTCCGCAAATTGCGCGGAAAGAAAGCACGCATCAAGGAAAAACGATCCTTTGCCAAGAAACAGGATTAAACATCCGCAAAAATCCCGGCTCCGAAACGCCGGGATTTTTTGTTTACCACCTTTATTTTTGTCGATTTTTTAGCCGGAAACCGCTTTGACGGAAATGCTTCGATTACGGGAAATCCTGAACAAAATCAGGTATAAAATCCCTTGAAGTTTGTTATGTTTGTAACGAAAAATTCGTATCAATGAAAAAAATTAAAGTTTACAATCCCATCGTAGAATTGGACGGGGACGAAATGACCCGGATCATTTGGCATTACATCAAAGAACAATTGATTCTGCCCTATTTGGATTTGCCCATCAAGTATTTCGACCTCAGCATCCAAAACCGCGATGCCACCGACGACCAGGTAACGGTGGATGCCGCCTTGGCCATCAAAAAATACCATGTGGGCATCAAATGCGCCACCATCACGCCCGACGAAGCCCGCGTAAAAGAGTTTGGGCTCAAAAAAATGTGGAAATCGCCCAACGGAACCATTCGTAACATCCTGGGCGGAACCGTTTTCCGCGCGCCCATTATCATCAAAAACATTCCCAAATACGTGCCCGGCTGGGAAAAACCCATCATCATCGGCCGGCATGCTCACGGCGACCAATACAAGGCCACCGACATCCTCACCAAGGGCAAAGGCAAACTGAAACTGGTGTTTGAACCCGAAAACGGCGAGCCGCAAGAGTACGAAGTGTTTGACTTCAAAGGCGACGGCGTGGCCATGGCCATGTACAACACCGACGAATCCATCGAAGGGTTTGCCCGCGCTTCGTTCAACCGCGCTTTGGACCTGAAATATCCGCTTTACCTTTCCACCAAAAACACCATTTTGAAGGCCTACGACGGCAGGTTCAAAGATATTTTCCAAGAAATCTACGACAAGGAATTCAAAGCCAAATTCGAAGCGGCCGGCATTTGGTACGAACACCGGCTCATTGACGATATGGTGGCCTTTGCGCTCAAAGGACACGGCGGATTCGTATGGGCCACCAAAAACTACGACGGCGACGTGCAGTCCGACATTGTGGCCCAAGGTTTTGGCTCATTGGGCTTGATGACCTCGGCCCTGCTCACGCCCGACGGCAAAACCCTGGAAGCCGAAGCCGCACACGGAACGGTAACCCGTCATTACCGCCGCTGGCAACGGGGCGAAGAAACATCCACCAATCCCATTGCTTCGATTTTTGCCTGGACCACCGGATTGCGTCATCGCGGTAAGCTGGACGAAAACAAGGAACTCATCCGGTTTGCCGACACCCTGGAAGACGTGATCATCAAAACCGTGGAAAGCGGCAAAATGACCAAGGATTTGGCCCTTTTGATTTACAAGGACAAACTTACGCGCGAACATTACCTGAACACCGAAGAGTTCCTGCAAACGCTCAAAGACAACCTCGAAGCACGACTCAACGGATAAAAACCGGATTAACTTCTACAAAAAAACGCCTTGCACCATCAGCGCAAGGCGTTTTTTTGATTAGGCCTCCCCGTGAGGGCCGAAATTGACCGGCGGCCCTTGGGGCGGCTCGTTATACTCCTTGATGCTGCCGTGCGTGGCCTCAAAGCGGCGGATGTTTTCCTCCAACGCCCGCAAAAACTTTTTGGCGTGTTGCGGGGTCAGAATAATGCGCGCTTTAACTTGGGCCTTGGGTACGCCGGGCATAATGTTGATAAAGTCCACCACAAATTCCGAAACCGAATGGTTGATGACGGCCAAATTGCTGTAAATACCATCGGCTATTTCGGCAGGGACTTCGATATTGATTTGGTTTTGGGGTTTGGCATTTTTCATTTCTCCATTTTTACTGTTGTTTTTCTTCGGTGGCTTCGGCGTCTTCGTCTTCCGTTTGTTGGTCCACGGAGCCCACCACCAATTTTTCGTAAATACGCATACCTGTTCCGGCCGGAATTTTCTTGCCTACAATCACGTTCTCCTTCAATCCCTCCAAGTAGTCCACCTTGGCGGCCACGGCGGCCTCATTGAGCACCTTGGTGGTTTCCTGGAACGAAGCGGCCGAAATCCAGGATTTGGTTTGCAAGGATGCACGCGTGATACCTTGCAGCACCGGACGGGCCGTGGCGGGAACCGTGTCGCGCACCACGGGTAGTTTTTTATCCTCGCGTTTGAGGCGCGAAACTTCATCGCGCCATTCACGCAAGCTGATGATGGCTCCGGGCTTCAACACTTCGGAATCGCCGGCGTCTTCGACCACTTTCATATTGAAAATACGGTCGTTTTCATCGATGAAGTCGTCCTTGTGGACCAATTGGCCGGGCAAGAAGTTGGTATCGCCCGATTCCACGATTTCCACCTTGCGCATCATCTGACGCACCACAACTTCGAAATGTTTGTCGTTGATACCCACATTCTGACGGCGGTAAACTTCCTGGATTTCGTTTACCAAATACTGCTGAACGGCCGAAGGGCCTTTGATTTTCAAAATATCGGCAGGCGAAATGACACCGTCGGACAGCGGGGTTCCGGCTTTGACATAATCGTTTTCCTGAACCAAAAGCATTTGGCTGGAAAGTTTGACCAAATATTTCTTTTTCTCGCCGTTTTTGCCTTCGACAATCACCTCGCGGTTTCCACGCTTGATTTTTCCGAATTTGACAATACCGTCGATTTCCGAAACCACGGCCAGGTTGGACGGGTTACGGGCTTCGAACAATTCGGTTACCCGCGGCAAACCACCGGTAATATCGCCTGCGCGCGCCGAACGTCGCGGAATTTTGGCAATCACGGTTCCGGGTTTGATTTTCTGTCCGTCTTTGACCGTCAGGCGGGCTTCCACGGGCAAGTTGTAGGTTTGAATAACATCACCCGTTTTGGGATCCTTGATAAGGATGGCGGGCAGTTTGCGTTTATCCTTGGTCTCGCTGATAACAATATCGCGTTTGTTGGTGGAATCGTCCACTTCGATATTGTAGTTGATGCCTTCGACCAGGTCGCTGAATTCCACTTTTCCGCCTTTTTCGGAAATAATGACCGAGGTGTGCGGATCCCAGCGGGCAATCAATTCACCTTTTTCGACCTTATCACCCGATTTTTTGTAAAGGTAGGAGCCGTAGAACAAATTGTGTTTGGCCAGCACATTTCCGGTTTTTTCGTTCAGGATTTTGAGTTCGCTGGCACGGGAAACGACAATGTCCACGGGATTGCCTTCTTCGTCTTCGCCCTTGATGGTGCGCAGGTCGGAAATTTCGACAACACCGTTATGTTTGGCGCGCAAAGCGCTTTCTTCGGCCACGGCACCGGCGATACCACCTTGGTGGAAGGTTCGCAACGTAAGCTGCGTTCCGGGCTCACCGATGGATTGGGCGGCAATCACACCCACGGCTTCGCCCAGTTCCACCATATTGCCCGTGGCCAAGTTGCGACCGTAGCATTTGGCACATACCCCGCGTTTGGCCTCACAGGTAAGCGGCGAACGCACTTCGACATATTCGATGCCGGCTTCTTCGATTTTGCGGGCAATTTCTTCGGTTATTTCCTGACCTTCGCCAATGATCAATTCATTGGTTTCGGGATGATACAAATCGTCCAAAATCACACGACCCAAAATACGGTCGGACAGGGATTCAATTTCGATATTATTTTTCTTCAATGCCGAAACACGGATTCCACGCAAGGTGCCGCAGTCTTCTTCGGTAATCACTACATCTTGCGACACATCCACCAAACGACGGGTCAGGTAACCGGCGTCGGCCGTTTTAAGGGCCGTATCGGCCAAACCTTTACGCGCACCGTGGGTCGAAATGAAGTATTCCTGAATGGACAAACCTTCCTTGAAGTTGGACAAAATGGGCGTTTCGATAACCTCGCCGCCTCCGGCCGTGGATTTCTTGGGTTTGGCCATCAACCCACGCATACCGATAAGCTGTTTGATCTGTTCGCGCGAACCGCGGGCCCCCGAATCCAACATCATATAAACGGAGTTGAATCCTTGGTCGTCCTTTGATAATTTTTCGATCAATGAAGCCGAAAGTTGGGTGTCGGCGTGGGTCCATTCGTCCACCACTTTGTTGTAACGTTCGGTTTTGCCCAAAGCACCCACGGCATAGGCCATATTGATTTCGTCCACATTTCGTTTGGAACGTTCCACGATTTCCTTTTTGGACTCGGGCACTTGAATATTGGGCAAGGCAAAGGATAATCCACCCTTGAATGCACGCATAAAACCGATACGTTTGATGTCATCCAGGAATTTGGATGCGGTGGGAATATCGGTTTTTTTCAATACTTTGGTAATAATCTTTTTCAGCGCCTTTTTGGTCAGCAATTCATTGACAAAACCAATGCCTTCGGGTACAAAATCATTAAAAATTATTCGTCCCGGGGTGGTTTTTATCATACGCTTGACCGGATTGCCTTTTTCGTCCACGTCGTCCACCATTACTTCGATGCTTGCGTGCAAATCCACCACGCCTTCGTCCAAGGCGATTTTGACATCCTCGGGCCCGTAGAATTTCATTCCTTCGCCCTTGACCGGATGTTCGGGTGTGGATTTACGTTCCTTGGTCATATAGTAAAGGCCCAATACCATATCCTGCGAAGGCACGGCAATAGGTTCGCCGTTGGCCGGGTTCAAAATGTTTTGCGAAGCCAACATCAGCAATTGAGCTTCGAGAATGGCTTCGGGGCCCAGGGGAAGGTGGACGGCCATTTGGTCGCCGTCGAAGTCGGCGTTGAAAGCGGCACACACCAGCGGGTGCAATTGGATGGCCTTACCTTCGATAAGTTTGGGTTGGAAGGCCTGAATACCCAAACGGTGCAAGGTAGGTGCGCGGTTGAGCAGCACCGGATGCCCTTTGAGCACGTCTTCGAGAATATCCCAAACCACGGGGTCTTTGCGGTCGATGATTTTTTTGGCCGATTTAACCGTTTTGACAATGCCTCGGTCGAGCAGGCGACGAATAATAAACGGACGGTAAAGTTCGGCGGCCATATCTTTGGGAATACCCGTTTCGTAGATTTTCAATTCGGGACCTACCACGATCACCGAACGGGCCGAATAATCCACCCGTTTACCCAAAAGGTTTTGACGGAAACGTCCTTGTTTACCTTTCAAACTGTCCGACAAGGATTTGAGCGGCCGGTTCGATTGGGTTTTCACCGCCGTAGATTTACGCGTATTGTCAAAAAGCGAATCCACCGCCTCTTGTAGCATACGTTTTTCGTTGCGCAAAATAACCTCGGGGGCCTTGATGCTCATCAAACGTTTGAGCCGGTTGTTACGAATAATCACACGGCGATACAAATCGTTCAAATCGGAAGTGGCGAAACGGCCGCCGTCAAGCGGCACCAAAGGACGCAATTCGGGCGGAATCACGGGTACGATGCTGATAATCATCCATTCGGGACGGTTTTCGCGTCGTTTGTTGGCTTCGCGGAAAGCTTCCACCACTTGCAAACGCTTGAAGGCCTCGGTGCGGCGCTGCTTGGATGTTTCGTGATTGGCCTTGTGACGCAATTCATACGAAAGTTCATCCAAATCGATTTGTTTCAGCAGCATATAAATGGCTTCGGCGCCCATTTTGGCGATAAACTTGTTGGGGTCTTCGTCGGGAAGGTATTGGTTCTCTTCCGGCAGCAGCGACAACACTTCGTGATATTCTTCCTCGGTGAGCAAATCCATTTTCTTCACCTCGCGGCCGTCGGGATAGATGGCCTCACCCGGTTGGATAACCACATAACGTTCGTAGTAAACGATGGTTTCCAATTTTTTGGAAGGCAGACCCAACAAGTAGGCCATTTTATTGGGGTTGGACCGGAAATACCAAATGTGTGCCACGGGTACCACCAATTCGATGTGTCCCATACGTTCGCGACGCACTTTCTTTTCGGTTACTTCCACACCACAACGGTCGCAGACCACGCCTTTGTATCGAACGCGCTTATATTTTCCACAGGCACATTCGTAGTCTTTCACCGGCCCGAAAATACGTTCACAGAACAAACCGTCGCGTTCGGGCTTGTGGGTGCGGTAGTTGATGGTCTCGGGTTTGAGCACTTCGCCGCGCGACATACTTTTGATCACGTCGGGCGAAGCCAAACCGATGGAAATCCGGTCGAATTTGATGCTTTTGTTATCTCTTGTTCGTGCCATAATCGGGTTGATGCTTAATCGTTAGTGGGAAAATTATTTGTTTTTCATCACATCATTGCCTTGTTCGTCTTCGAGACGGACATCAAGGGCCAATCCGCGAAGTTCATGCAAGAGCACGTTGAAGGATTCCGGTATGCCGGGTTCGGGCATCGGCTGACCTTTGACAATGGCGTTGTAGGTTTTGGTTCGGCCCGTAACGTCGTCGGACTTGACAGTGAGGATTTCACGCAAGGTGGACGAAGCACCGTAAGCTTCCAAAGCCCAAACTTCCATTTCTCCGAATCGCTGACCTCCGAATTGTGCTTTACCGCCCAAAGGTTGCTGCGTGATGAGCGAATAAGGTCCGATGGCGCGGGCGTGCATTTTGTCGTCAACCAAGTGGTTGAGTTTGAGCATATAAATCACACCCACCGTGGTAGGTTGGTCGAAGCGCTCGCCGGTGCCGCCGTCGTAAAGGTAGGTAACGCCTTCCTTGGGAACGCCCGCTTTTTCAGACAAAGCATTGATTTCGTCCAAGGTGGCTCCGTCGAAAATAGGGGTGGAAAATTTCACGCCCAATTTCTTGCCTATCCATCCCAACACCGTTTCGTAAATCTGTCCGATGTTCATACGCGAAGGCACACCCAAGGGGTTCAAGACAATGTCCACGGGCGTTCCGTCTTCCAGGAACGGCATATCTTCTTCGCGGACAATTTTGGCCACAATACCTTTGTTTCCGTGGCGTCCGGCCATCTTATCACCCACTTTGAGCTTACGTTTTTGGGCAATATAAACCTTGGCCAATTTCAGAATGCCCGAAGGCAAATCGTCGCCCACACTGATGGCAAACTTGTCGCGGCGCAGGTTACCTTTGATTTGGTTGGCTTTGATTTTATAATTATTAAGCAATTCCGAAATCAAATGATTCAAATGCTCGTCCGTAGTCCAAGTTCCGTGGGTGAGATGTTCATAATTTTTATAAGCACTTAATGCTTTGAGCGTAAATTTCTTTCCTTTGGGGAATACTTCTTCGCCCAATTCGTCTTTAACGCCTTGCGATGTTTTGCCATTGACAATCGAAAAGAGTTTTTCGACCAATTTTTCGCGCAGGGCTTCCAACTGTTCGCCGTATTTTTTCTCCAATTTTTCGATTTCCACCTTGTCTTGCATACGCTTACGGCGGTCTTTCATCGAACGGGTAAATAGTTTTTTGTCGATCACCACTCCGCGCACCGACGAAGGCACTTTGAGCGATGCATCCTTGACATCACCGGCTTTTTCGCCGAATATGGCGCGTAGCAATTTTTCTTCGGGCGAAGGATCGGATTCACCTTTGGGTGTTACTTTACCGATCAAAATATCACCGGTTTTTACCTCGGCGCCGATGCGGATAATGCCGTTTTCGTCCAAATCTTTGAGCGCTTCTTCGCTCACGTTCGGAATATCGTTGGTCAATTCCTCCTGACCCAATTTGGTGTCGCGGACTTCCAAGGTAAATTCATCGATGTGAATGGATGTGTAATAATCTTCGCGCACCACTTTTTCGGAAATCACAATGGCGTCCTCGAAGTTGTAACCTTTCCAGGGCATAAAGGCCACCAGCAGGTTACGACCCAAGGCCAATTCTCCGCCTTTGGTTGCATAACCTTCGGTGAGCACCTGACCTTTTTTGACCCGTTGTCCCTTGCGCACAATGGGCACCAGGTTGATGGTGGTATTTTGATTGCTCTTGCGGAATTTAATCAGGTTATAGGTTTTTTCGTCCGGCTCGAAACTTACCAGGCGTTCCTCGTCGGTGCGGTCGTAGCGGATGGTTATTTTATCGGCATCCACATAAACCACTTCGCCGTCACCTTCGGCATTGATGAGGATACGCGAATCGATGGCCACCCGTTTTTCCAAACCGGTTCCCACGATGGGCACTTCGGGGTTGATGAGCGGTACCGACTGCCGCATCATGTTCGAACCCATCAAGGCGCGGTTGGCGTCGTCGTGTTCCAGGAAAGGAATCAACGAAGCGGAAATGGATGCAATTTGGTTGGGCGCCACATCCATATAATTTACATCCTCGCGGTTAACCACGGGGAAGTCGCCTTCTTCGCGCACCTGCAAACGTTCGGGAATAATATTACCCTCTTCGTCGGTGGGCGTGGTGGCCTGGGCAATTTTCAGTCCTTCTTCTTCCTCGGCCGTCAGATACACCGGCTCCTGGTCATAAAGCACTTTGCCGTTTTCCACTTTGTAGTAAGGCGTTTCGATAAAGCCCATTTTGTTCACCTTGGCATAAACGGCCAGGGACGAAATAAGCCCGATGTTCGGCCCTTCGGGGGTTTCGATGGGACACAAACGGCCGTAGTGCGTGTAGTGCACGTCGCGGACTTCGAATCCGGCACGTTCGCGCGACAAACCGCCCGGGCCCAAGGCCGATAAACGACGTTTGTGGGTAATTTCGGCCAAGGGGTTGGTTTGATCCATAAATTGGCTCAACTGATTGGTCCCGAAAAACGAATTGATAACCGATGAAAGCGTTTTGGCATTAATCAAATCGGCCGGGGTAAACACTTCGTTGTCGCGCACGTTCATGCGTTCGCGAATCGTGCGCACCATACGGGCCAGGCCTACGGCAAATTGTTGCTGTAATTGTTCGCCCACCGTGCGGACGCGACGGTTGGAAAGGTGGTCGATGTCGTCCACCTCCTGCTTGGAATTAATGAGCCGGATCAATTGTTTGATAATGGATATAATATCTTCCTTGGTCAGGACGGTAACATCCTCGGGAATATCCAAGCCCAATTTTTTGTTGATACGGTAACGGCCCACCTCGCCCAAATCATAGCGTTGGTCGCTGAAAAAGAGTTTTTCGATAATGCTTCGGGCGGTTTGTTCGTCGGGGGCTTCGGCATTACGCAATTGGCGGTAGATGTATTCCACCGCTTCTTTTTCCGAGTTGGTGGGGTCTTTTTGGAGCGTATTGTAAATAATAGCGTATTCGTTGGAAGTATTGTCTTCCTTGTGCAACAAAATGGTTTTTACGCCCGATTCGAGAATTTTCTCGATATGCTCTTTTTCCAAAACGGTATCCCGTTCCAGGATAATTTCGTTCCGTTCGATGGATACCACTTCGCCCGTATCTTCGTCCACAAAGTCTTCGTGCCAGGTTTTGAGTAACCGGGCGGCAATACGGCGGCCCAAATATTTTTTCAAACCCGATTTGGTAACCTTCACTTCGTCGGCCAGGCCGAACAGTTCCAAAATGTCCTTGTCGCGTTCAAAACCGATGGTACGCAGCAGCGTGGTTACGGGCAATTTTTTCTTACGGTCGATATAGGCATACATCACATTGTTGATGTCCGTGGCAAATTCCATCCACGAACCCTTGAAAGGAATAATCCGGGCCGAATAAAGTTTGGTCCCGTTGGTATGATAGGATTGCCCGAAAAATACACCCGGCGAGCGGTGCAATTGTGACACGATGACCCGCTCGGCACCATTGATGATAAAAGTTCCGCGGGGAGTCATATAGGGAATATTGCCCAAGTAAACATCCTGGACTTTGGTTTCGAAATCCTCGTGTTCGGTATCGGTGCATTCCAGTTTGAGCCGGGCTTTGAGCGGAACGCTATAAGTTAATCCGCGTTCGATACATTCCTGCACCGAATAGCGCGGAGGGTCCACCGAGTAATCCAGGAAATCCAAAACGTATTGGTTACGCGTATCGGTAACGGGAAAATTATCGCGGAAAACCTTGTAAAGTCCTTCCTTTTTGCGTTCGTGCAATTTGGTTTCCAGTTGGAAAAAATCCTTGAAGGATTTGATTTGAATATCCAGGAAATCGGGGTAATCGGGAATGTGTTGAAGGTTGGAAAAAGTTACACGTCCGCTTTTGTCCTTCCGTTGAAGGATGTCGGGAGTTTCGTTTTTTCGGTTTGCCATATCAAAGACAAAATTTGAGGTTGAAAAATCGGGTAAATAAAAGAGCGTCGGGGCGTATTCATCATAGAATACAAAAGTTTAGGTCAAAAAAATTTGACCTAAACTTTTAGGGGAAAAGGTGTGTTTACTTGACTTCGACTTCGGCGCCGGCTTCTTCCAAAGATTTTTTGAGGCCTTCGGCTTCGTCTTTGGAAACGCCTTCTTTGACGGGTGCCGGAGCACTGTCCACCAAAGCTTTGGCCTCTTTGAGGCCCAAACCGGTGAGTTCTTTCACCAATTTTACCACGGCCAATTTCGAAGCGCCGGGAGCTTTGAGGATAACGTCGAACTCGGTTTTTTCTTCACCTGCATCGCCACCTGCGGCACCTGCCGGTCCGGCTACGGCCACGGCTGCGGCTGCGGGTTCAATGCCGTATTCTTCTTTCAAGATGTCGGCCAATTCGTTAACTTCTTTAACCGTCAAGTTAACCAGTTGTTCTGCGAGTGCTTTTAAATCTGCCATTTTTCTATCGTTTTTGTTGTTAAGTTAGTTGACTATTGGAAAAATTAATTTTCGCGTTCGGAAAGGGTTTTGACAATTCCTGCGATTTTTTGTCCGCCCGATTGCAAAGCGGAAAGAACGTTTTTGACCGGGGATTGCAACAGGGTTACAATTTCGCCCAGCAATTCTTCCTTGGACTTGATGGTTGCCAGGAAGTCCAGTTGATCGTCGCCCAGATAAACACC
The DNA here is from genome assembly GCA_015494775.1 of Flavobacteriales bacterium. Taxonomy (GTDB): domain Bacteria; phylum Bacteroidota; class Bacteroidia; order Flavobacteriales; family Flavobacteriaceae; genus JAADED01. The sequence goes on from WGAP01000095.1 coordinate 18,777, forward strand.
TTCGTCGATCCAAGCGCCTTTGAGGACGGGTTTTTCGGATTTTTTGCGGAACTCTTTGATGATGCGAGCCGGTTTGTTCCCTACCTGGGCCAACATCAAAGCGGTGCTGCCATGCAACACATCCGAAAGGTTTTCGAAATCCTTGTCGGATTTTTCCATGGCTTTGCTCAGCAAGGTGTTTTTGACCACTTGCAATTTTATTTCGCCTTTGTTGCAGGCCTTACGCAAAGCGTAAGTGGTGGGAGCATCCAGACCCAGAATATCCACAAAATAAATCACGTTATATTCCGAAAGGCGCTGTTCGAGGTCAGCGATCATCTGTGCTTTTTCTTCACGTGTTCTCATGCTGTGTTGTTTTTAATTAAACGGCTTTCGTGTCCACATGCACACCGGGGCCCATGGTCGAAGAAAGCGCAATGCTTTTTACGTATGTTCCCTTAGTGGATGCGGGTTTCATTTTGATCAAGGTATGAATGAGTTCCTCGGCATTTTCCTTGATTTGGTCGGGTGAAAAACTCACCTTGCCTACGGATGCATGCACAATACCTTTTTTGTCCACACGAAAGTCGATTTTACCTGCCTTGACTTCTTTGACGGCCTTGCCTACGTCCATGGTTACGGTGCCCGTTTTGGGGTTGGGCATCAATCCGCGGGGACCCAAGATACGTCCCAAGGGGCCCAATTTACGCATTACGCTGGGCATGGTGATGATCACATCCACATCGGTCCAACCTTTCTTGATTTTTTCGATGTAGTCGTCCAGTCCCACATAGTCGGCACCGGCCGCCTTGGCTTCGTCCTCTTTGTCGGGCGTTACCAAAGCCAGCACGCGGACTTCCTTACCGGTTCCGTGCGGGAGTGTAACCACGCCCCGGATCATTTGATCGGCCTTACGGGGGTCAACGCCCAAACGGACGGCAATGTCCACCGAAGCGTCAAAGTTTTCAAAAGACAGTTCTTTGACCAATTTGGCAGCTTCATCCAAGGTATATAACTTGTTTTTGTCATATTTGGACAAAGCAGCCCTCATCTTTTTGCTCAATTTCGCCATAACCTAGTGCGTTTAATTGTTAAAAGGGTTTTCGCCTTCGATGGTGATACCCATCGAGCGGGCGGTTCCGGCTACCATTTTCATGGCTTTTTCCACCGTAAATGCATTCATGTCTTGCATTTTGTCTTCTGCGATTTTACGTACCTGTTCCCAGGTTACGCTGCCTACTTTTTTTCGGTTCGGTTCGCCGGACCCTTTCTTGATTTTGGCTGCCTCCATCAATTGCACTGCTGCCGGCGGCGTTTTGACGACAAAATCAAAGGATTTGTCTTTGTAAACATTAATGGTTACAGGCAGCACTTTGCCCTGCTTTTCCTGCGTTCGGGCATTGAACTGCTTGCAGAATTCCATAATGTTTACGCCTGCGGCACCAAGTGCGGGTCCAACCGGCGGCGAAGGGTTCGCCTGACCTCCCCGAATTTGTAGCTTGATTACCTTGAATAACTCTTTTGCCATTTTCTTGTTTTTAGTTTAAAACACTTGGAAGCATTTATGTTTATGTGCGTAACATTCAAACTTTTTCCACCTGATAAAAATTAACTTCCAACGGAATCATTTTGCTGCCGAACATCTTCACCATCACTTTCAACTTACGGTTGTCCTCATTGATTTCCTGTACCGTACCGAAGAAATCCTTAAACATTCCGTCGATGATTTTCACTTCGTCGCCCACCACAAAAGGATTGAGAACCTTACCCTCTTGCATGGCCAAATCGTCCACTTTGCCCAGCAGGCGATTAACCTCTGCATCCGAAAGCGGCATGGGGTCGCCTCCCTTGACGGCGGTCAAAAAACCCATCACGCCGGGGATTTGTTTCAATACATGCGGCAATTCTCCTTCCAGGTTGGCTTCGATATAGATATAGCCCGGGAAAAGCGTTTTGTCTTTGGTGATACGCTTGCCTTTCTGCATACGGATAACCTTTTCGGTGGGAATAAGAATCTCGCCCACATAATCATCCAAGCCATACTTGGATGTTTCGTTTTCAATGAGCGTTTTGATCTTATTCTCCTTGCCGCTAATCACCCGCAGCACATACCATTTTTTGTCTCCCGAAGCCATGATTAGCGAATGATTTTATAGTAGTACGTTAACGTTTGTCGGAAAATCCAATCCACGGCAAAAATAAAGAGCGAAAACAAGAAACTGAACGTGGCCACCACCACCGTGAGCCGTTGGGCTTCTTTCCAAGTGGGCCACACCACATGGTGCGTAAGCTCCTTGTAGGCGTCCTTTACATAATCCGTGAAGGATTGGAAAATGTTTTTCTTTTTTTCCATAACTGAATCACTTACTTGCACGGGCAGAGAGACTCGAACTCCCGACACCCGGTTTTGGAGACCGGTGCTCTACCAACTGAGCTATGCCCGTTTGTAAACAGAATTTGAAGCCCCCGGATACGGGGCTTCAAATTCCCAAATGATTAACCGTTTGTCAAAAAACCTTATTCGATAATCTCGGTGATCTGACCGGCACCTACCGTACGTCCGCCTTCACGGATAGCAAAACGCAATCCTTTGTTCAAGGCAACCGGTTGAATCAATTCAACCTCGATGGTCAGGTTATCGCCGGGCAATACCATTTCCACACCTTCGGGCAGGTGAATTTCACCCGTTACGTCGGTGGTGCGCAAGTAGAATTGCGGACGGTAGTTGTTGTGGAAAGGCGTATGACGACCACCTTCTTCTTTTTTCAGGATATAAACCTCGGCTTTGAATTTCTTGTGCGGTTTGATCGTTCCGGGGGCGGCGATAACCATACCGCGACGGATTTGTTTTTTGTCGATACCGCGCAAGAGCAAACCTACGTTGTCACCTGCTTGTCCTTCGTCCAAAATCTTACGGAACATTTCCACACCGGTAACCACCGAAGTAAGTTTTTCATCACCGAAACCGATGATTTCCACCGGATCACCCGTGTGAACGACTCCCGTTTCAATACGTCCGGTAGCCACCGTACCACGACCGGTGATGGAGAACACGTCTTCGATGGGCATCAAGAAGGGTTTATCCACATCACGTTGCGGTTCGTCAATCCAGTTGTCCACGGCATCCATGAGCTCTTCAACGGTTTTAACCCATTTGGGTTCGCCGTTCAAAGCACCCAAAGCCGAACCTTGGATAACGGGCGTATTGTCGCCGTCATATTCGTAGAACGAAAGCAAATCACGGATTTCCATTTCCACCAATTCCAACAATTCTTCATCGTCCACCATGTCCACTTTGTTCATGAACACAACGATTTTGGGCACGCCTACCTGACGGGCCAACAGGATATGTTCACGGGTTTGGGGCATGGGACCGTCGGTGGCGGCTACTACCAGAATAGCTCCGTCCATTTGGGCGGCACCCGTTACCATGTTTTTCACATAGTCGGCGTGGCCGGGACAGTCAACGTGTGCATAGTGGCGTTTGTCGGTTTCATATTCCACGTGCGCCGTGTTAATGGTAATACCGCGCTCTTTTTCTTCGGGCGCGTTGTCGATGGATTCAAAGTCTTTTTCCTGTGCCAGACCTTTTTCGGCCAAAACTTTGGTGATGGCAGCCGTCAACGTCGTTTTACCGTGGTCCACG
>WGAP01000096.1 GCA_015494775.1 Flavobacteriales bacterium
AACTGCAATCGGCAGCCCGGGAGGCCGGCCTGAAAATCGAAAAAATCATTCAACGCCCTGCCGACGAACTGGCACGTTTCCATGCCGGAACGCTTAGGGACTGAGATATTCATTTTGTAGGAAATTTTGGCAAACCCTTCGCACCCATAAAGCGCTTCGGGACAAGTTCCGCGAGCCGTCGGGGCTCCACAGGCCTCGGAATCCTCCGGTTTCCTCGGCGGCGGCGGTCTTCTTCGCTTGCTCCGAGAACCTGCGCTTTTTAGCAAATTAAACTATAAGTTATTGACAATCAATTCAAAACTCAAAACTCAAAACTAAATCCGCGCCAGGGATGGGAGCGGTATGAGCCGACGGCGGTGCCGATGGTTTTCCGCCCGGCGGAGGCGACCGGAGGAAGCCCCACGCACGGGCGGGCGCGGGCGCGCGGCACGCGCGCCCGCGCAAAACCACGGCATCCGCCAAGGCGAATATGAGCGGACAGCCCGGCGGGCGGCACGTGAGGAAAGGCCGGTGCGAAAGCGCTCCGTCGCTTGAAGCAGCGGCCGTGGCCCCGCCGCGGCGTCGAAGGCGCCGGCGAATTGCCGAAGGCAAGTCGCGCGGGCATTCGCCCGCCGGCGGGGCCCCGAACGTGAGCGGCCGGGCGCCCTAAAAATTATCTTTCATCATTAGTTGAACCTTCGCCTTCGGGTTTGAGCACGGCGCCCTTGCGCTTGCGCCCGTCGATATAGATGCGTAGCGGCCCGGAAAAACGCACGTGCCGGAAAAATTCCGTCTCGTTTACCAAAGGGGCCTTGTCCAATTCGGCGTAGCGTATAAAGCCCTTGCCCGTGTCGGGGAAAACCGAAAAATAGGCAATGTTGAGCGTGGTCAGGTTGTGGAAAAAATGCGAACCGTAGGATGCGTCCAAGGGGAAGCCCTCCAAACTGGTTTCCACAATCACCTTGGCGTGCGAAATTTGCGGCCAGGCAACCGGAATGCCGATAAAACGGTCGCGCGTGCCCCAACGGCCCGGCCCGATAAGCAGGTATTTAAGCCCCTGCTCGCCCATTTGCCGGTTGAGTTCACCGATTTGTTCGGCCATTTCCTTGGTGCGCGTCTTGTCAAACCGGTCGGTTTTGACGTAAATCACGTCGCGGATGTTGTCGATATAGCCGTTGCCCATGCTCTTTTCGGCATAGACAATCATTTGGTCTTTGTCCAAACTTTCGAAGTCGAAAGTGTAGCTTTCCATGGGCACAATCAGCGGCTTCACTTGCAGGATGTAGAACACGGGCAGCCCGCCGTCGGCAGGCGTAAGATCCACGGCGAATTCGATTTCCACCGGTGTATCGAACGAGTCGCGTAAACTTTTGAGTATCACCTGAATGGTTCGGGCAAGCGGGATATGTTCGTTTTGAATAATATCGGCAAAATTGGCCACCAAGGGGCCGGTTTCGTAAGCGCCCGGATAGAGCATGTCATTGTCGTAGTCGTAGGTCGATACCAAATGGGTCAGGGTGCCGTGGGGCAAGGCGTCGTAAAGTTCCATTTTGCGAATCGTCTGCATGGGGCCGCCCAGCAGGTCGTAGTCCTTGCGGCACATATCCAGGGCGTAGAAATAGGTTTGCGAATATTTGATTTGGTCGGGTACCGAAAGGAATTGGATTTTGGGATGCTTGGGCGAAAAGCGGAAAGCCACTTCGCCTTCGACCACATAACTGCCCAGCCCTACGGCAATGACGGCAAAACCGTCGTCGGGGCGCATGTCGGCAAAGGGATAAAAATTGTAGGACTGCGCCACGCCGCTCAAATGCGGGTAATAGGTGCAATCGTGCCGGTGGCCCACCAATTCCTCGATGACAATGGCCATTTTTTCTTCGCCCAGTTTTTTGTTGAGCGATTTGGAATAATTGAGTGCTTTGTCAAAAAACACCGAAGCATACACCAGCTTGACCGCATCGGTCAAGTGTTTGAAGCGCACCTTGATGTCGGGGTCGTTGTTGGGAATCAGATAGGTGTCGAAAATACCGGCAAACGGTTGATCCAAACTATCCTCGAACAATCCCGACGAGCGGATGGCCAAAGGTTTACGGAAACATTGCAGCAAAAGCCACAGGTTTTCCTTGACTTCGTGCGACAGTTTCCCTTGCAGAAAACGTTCGCGCACCTGGCGGTCGGTGAGCCCTTGGTCTTTGATGTCCTGCAAGTTGTTTCGCTGAATAAATTCCTCGAACTCCTGCGTGCCGATGATGGCCGTGCGCGGAATACGTATGCGAATGCCATCCACGGCCCGGGCCAATCCGGTTTTGTAGAGCAACGAATTGACAAAGGCCAATCCCCTACCCTTTCCGCCGTAGGCGCCCGGCGCAAGCAAAAGAATGTTGGCCTCGTTTTCGCAATGATTTTCATCGATGGGAATAACTTTCCCTTCGGGTTTTTCGTCGCGGTAGGTTTTGAGCATTTCGAGCAGGTATTCCCGTATTTCTTCGGGGCTGCGAAAATCGTCGGAGGTTTTCTTTTTGAGCAGGGATGCCAATTGAATTTCGGAACGCGACATCAACCAACGGGAAAAATGATGCCTTTGGGCGTGATACATAATGGACTCGGGCGGGATGGTTTTGAGGATTTTTTCGAATTCTTCCAAATTGGAAGCCCGCGCAATTTCCTTTCCCGAGGCATCGCGAAATATGAAATCGCCGAAACCCAATTTGTAAATGACCTTGCGTTTGAGTTTTTTGTAAAGGTCTTCGTCGTTTTTGTCCAGGAAATCAATGTGTTCGTGCTCGGCCCGCAGGTGTTTTTCCTTGTCGGACGAAAGCATAATCACGGGCAAATCGGGCTTGTTGCGGCGCACATAATCCACCAACTCGAAACCGGCATTTTCGGCCCGCAGGCCGGCTTTGGGAAATTGCACGTCGCTGATAAGCAGATAAATATTATCCCTGAACCGGTCGAAAATTTCGCGGGCCTCTTCGTAGGAGCGTGCCAAAAGGATTTTGGGACGGGCACGGAGTTTGAGCACCTTGTAGAGTTTGTCGGTTTTGACCTCTTCGATGATTTTGTTGGTTTGCTCGAAAATAACCTTGTAGAGATGCGTCAAATAGGCCGAATAGTACACCGGCGAATCTTCCACAATCAATATGATGCGCACATTGGCCATACGGACGTCGTTGGCCACATTGCGTTGGTCTTCCAGGTTTTTGATCATGGCGAAAAAGATGCGCGGGTCGGCATCCCACACAAAGAGCCGGTCGAAGCCGATTTGCTGTTTGTTTTGTTGGAAAAACTTGATTTTCCCGTGATTGTTCAAAAGGACATAAACGGGTTTTTCGGGATATTTTTCTTTGATGGCCTTGATGATGCGAATGGACCGTTCGTGATTGAACCCCACCATCACCACCACCATATCGATGTTTTTGTTTTCCAGGTGTTGAAGGGTTTCTTTTTTGGTGCTGGCACCGGTAATCCGCGGTACGGAGGTCAGATTGAGGTTTCCGTAATCATAGAGCATAATTTCGGAAAACTTTCCTTCACGCTCTATGGTAAAGGCGTCGTATAAGCTGGAAACAAGGAGAATTTCCCTTACTTTATACGGACTGAGGTCGTGATAAATGTCGCGGTTACGGCTGTCGCGGTGTAGGTATTCGTGCAGGGTTTGGCGCGTAAAAACCATAGGGCGGTTTATTTTGTCAATAATAAATGTACAAAATATTCCCGTCCAAAGAGGTGTTGTAGGGCAGCATGGGATAATCGCCGCATCCGCTGATCAAATGTCCGTCGGTGAGGGTGTAAACATTGCCGTCGCACCGGCAGCGGGCTCGGGTTCCGTCCAGGGTCATGGCGTCGCATTCTTCGGCCTTGTGGTTGGGATCGGCGGCTTCGAATGCCAAATAATTACTCCCGTTGTTATAAACAAAAACACCCAAAATACCACCGCAGTTTACATAAATGGCATTGCCCGGATATTGCAAGGGGCTGTATTGGGGCAAATTCAAATCCAGGGAAATACGAAAACTAGCAGGACGCAAATAAGGATTGTCGAACGAACGCTTGTGGCATTGTCCGGCCATCAATAAAAACAATAGCAAGAAAAATCCGGCACGTTTCATCATTATGGGTTGGTTTTGAGCAATTCCAAAGCCCGTAGGGCTTGTTCCACATAGGGGTCTTTGCCCAGGTTTTCGATCCAACGTTTGCGTTGGGTGGTAAATATGGTGTCTTGCATCCGGCCGACGGTGTCTTGCGGCAAACTTTCGAAATGCAAGTGATTATCGTAGCGCGTAATGCTGTCCAAGTGGTCGGCTATTTCCTTGTTGCGCTTCATCAAGGCCTGGAAGGCGTCTTTGTTCAGCGGATAGGTTTTGCGCCGGCTATTGCGGGCAAACCAACGGGCCAAGCTGTCCAAATTGCGGAAAATATGCATGGTGTCGGCCGCTTGTTGGATGTTGCCTATGGTTTCGTCCAGGTTGGCATAACCGTTCCAGGGCGTAAATTCGGCCGCGGGAATGGTGGTATAGGGCAAGGCGTGTTTTTCGTCTTTTTCACTGATTTTCAGGTAGCGGTAACGGTCGGGCAGTTTTACGTCGGGCACCACGCCGCGGCGTTGGGTGGACTTGCCGGTGATGCGATAGAATTTTTGGGTGGTCCATTTGAGCGAACCCAGGTTGCCCATACTCTTGACGCCTGCAATGCGCGTAAGGTCCACAAAGCGCTGTACGGTACCTTTGCCGTAGGTATGTGTGCCGCCGATGATGACGGCCCGCCGGTAGTCTTGCAGGGCGGCGGCCAGAATTTCCGATGCCGAAGCCGAAAGTTCATTGACCATCACCACCACGGGTTTATCCCACAGGATACCGCCGTCGGGGTCTTTGTAGGTTCGGCGTTTGTGGTCTTGGTTTTCCACCTGCACCACGGGGCCGCGGTCGATAAAGTCGCCGGCTATTTCGATGACGTCAGCCAAAGAACCACCGCCGTTGTTACGCAAGTCGATGATAACGCCCCGGGCACCGTTTTCGAGCAATTTTTTGAGCTCTTTACGCATATCCGAGGCCGAATTACGGTCGTTTTTGTCATCGAAATTGTGGTAAAATTTCGGCAGCAAAATGTAGCCGTAAGTATTTCCGTTATGTTTGATTAACAATGATTTGGCAAATGTTTCTTCGAGTATCACTTTATCACGGACAATGGGAATAACTTCGATATTTCCGTTGAGTTTTTTCACCGTCAGGTAAACGGTGGTTCCCTTGGGCCCTTTGATGAGTTTGACCAATTTATCGAGCCGCAGGCCTACGGCATCCACGGGTTCTTTTTCGTCCTGTTGGCGTACTTTGAGGATGATGTCGCCCACTTCGAGCTTGCCGCCGCGCCAAGCCGGCCCGCCGGGAATGAGTTCCACGATTTTGGTGTAGGCGCCTTCTTTTTGAAGCCGCGCGCCGATACCTTCGAACGAACCTGACATATCCATATCGAAACGTTCGCGGTCGGCGGGTTTGAAATAATCGGTGTGCGGGTCATACATTTGCGCAATGGTGTTCAGGTAAACGGCCATATAATCGGCGCGTTCCAGTTCGCGGAGGTTTTCAAAGAGTTGGTCGAAATTTTTCTTGGCGTTTTTACGGCCTTTTTCGCGGAAGCTCAGCAGGTCTTTTTTGGGCAAGCTGTCTGCCTGCATCGACCATTCCTGTTGCATATCGGTGAGGATGGAATATTTGAGGTATTTGCGCCAGCGGGCTTTGAGTTCCTTTCGGTTTCGTGCCCAGGGAAGCCGGTCATAATCCCAGTTGATGCTGTCGTTGCGGTTGAAATTCAAATGTTCGTTGAGCAATTCGCGATATATGTTTTCGGCTTCCTTTTGGCGTCGCAGGATGATTTGGTAGGCCCGGTCGAAAAAGTCGAAGCGGAGGGTGCGAATTTCGTCATCGATGTCGTGGCGGTAGCGCGACAAACTGTCGAGGTCGGCTTGAAGGAGGTAGCGTTTTCCGCCGTCGATGTTTTTGATAAATTCATCGAAAACTTCTTCGGAAAATTTATTGTTCAAAATCCGCGGGTGATAATGGAAATTTTGAAGCACATAGTTCATGGCCTGCAAGGTAACGCGTTCTTTGGCTTCGCGGTCTTGTTGGAGGCGACGTTGATGCACGGCAAAGGCACTGATACCGCCCGCCAGAATCAAAACGGCCAGGATGCTGCGATAATTTCTTTTCATAAAATCACGTATTTGTAATAGCATAGCCAAAAATGATGCCAATTTTGGGATAAACAAAGGTAAGCATTTATCACCAAGGAGAAACGCGCGTGTTTTGAGATTATTTTATGGGCGTTCGGAGCCGCCTGCGGCGTCTCCTCCACGGCTCCGGGAGCCCTTACGCTCCGCCTGCGGCTCCGCGTTGGTCTCCCTACGCAACCCTCGGAGCCCGTCCCTTCGGGCCGGTCTCTTCGGGTAATCGCCGGGCCGGCTTCGCGTCCCGGCTCTGTGTCGGCGAGCCGCCGGTGGCGTCTCGCCTCTTACGCCGCGAAGCCCTGCCGCCTCACTCGGACTTCGCCTCGTTCGGCGGTGGTCTCCGCGGACGAAAATTTTTATTTCGCTATAATGTTTATTGGTGAATAACCGAATTTAATCGCCATTCTCCTTCATTGATTCCGGAAAAACGCACAATATGGCCAACATAAATCTTAAATACCACATTTCGTTTCCCTGAATTTTGTTCACTAAATTTGCATAAAGCCCGTTTACCATGAAAAAATTCCTGAAAATATTCCTTCTGCTTATTGTTTTATTGGCCTTGGCGCTTGTTTCGGTGCCCTATTTGTTCAAAGGCCGTATCATTGATTATATTAAACAAGACATCAACCGGACACTCACGGCCCGGGTAGATTTCGGCAAATCCTCCCTGACCCTTTTCCGCAGTTTTCCCGATTTGTATGTGGAAATCCGCGATATTTCGGTCATCAATGCCGACTCGGTTTTCCGGGATGTTCCCTTGGCACGCATCGGCCGTTTAGGGCTCACACTCGACCTTTCGGCCCTGTGGAAAGGCCGAAAGGAAGTGAAGGACATCCTCCTGGAAAATGCCGACTTTACCGTTTTGGTGCGCAAGGACGGAAAAGCCAACTACAACATTGCCCGCTCATCCGACAGCACGCAAAACGAATCGACCTCATCCGCCTTGGAAATGCACCTCAAACACTATATGGCCCGCAATCTGCGACTGCGCTACGACGACCGTTCGATGGATATGCGCATTTATTTGGCCGGGCTCGACCACGAAGGCAGCATGGATATTCAAGGCGATGTTTACACCTTGCGCGGTCAAAGTACCGCCGATACCTTGGATGTGCGCTACGGCGGCATCGGTTATTTGTCCCGTGCCCGCGTCCGCCTTGCCGACACCATCATTTTGCGCGACGGTTTTCAAACCTTCGATTTCCGCAATATTTCGGGCACGGTCAACGATTTGCCCCTCACCTTCGGCGGATTGATACAAATGAAGCCCAACGACGATGTGGCCATGGATTTGCACTTCGGCACGGCCCGCAACAGCTTGGCCAAACTGATGAGTTTAATTCCCGCCGAATATATGCCTTCCTTGCCCGAAATGGACATTAGCGGCAAGGCAAAACTAAGCGGCACGGTCAAGGGTGTTTACAACGAACATAACTATCCGGCCTATCATATTGCGCTCGATGTGGATCAAGGCCGCATCAAGGGCAAGGATTTACCGGGCCGCGTGGATGCCATCCGGCTCAAAAGCCGTGTGGATTTTCCCGGTGGCGGTAATTTGGATGCCACCGTTATCGATATGCCTGTTATCGGCTTCCGGCTCAACGGCAATCCGGCCGAAGGCCGCCTGCAAATGCGCCATCCCATGTCCGACCCCTTGGTCAACACCGCCTTTAAGGCCGACCTCGACCTGGGCGATTTTCGCAAGGCGCTTCCGCTGAAAGGCGTTCGCACCCTCCAAGGACGCCTTCAAGCGGATTTTGCGCTGAACGCCCGCGTGTCGGATATGGAAAACCAACGGGCCGGACAAATACACGCCAAGGGCTATTTTAACCTGAGTGATTTTGCCTACGATGCCGACAGTCTGCCCTACCCCGTTCGCATTGCTCGCGCCGAAACCCATATAACGCCTTTGGCTTGGAAATTGGACAAATTGCAAATGCAAGCCGGCCACAGCGATTTCGATATCCAAGGCGAAGCGGTCAATTATTTGGCCTACCTTACCGGCAAGGACAGCACTTTGCGCGCACGCTTCCAAGGCCGGTCCCATTTTATCGACGCCAACGAACTCACCGGCGGCGCATCATCCGAAACCGCACCGGACAGCACGCAAATGCAAGCACCGCGTATTCCCACCGGTTTGGACTTGCAATTTACCCACACGGCCGAACGGATGCGCTATAAGGACATGGATTTGCACAACCTGAAAGCCCAAGTGCGTGTTTTCGACCGCAAAGCCGTGCTCAAAGGCGTTTTGCTCCAAGCCCTGGGCGGTCAAATGGATTTGACGGGCACCTACGACACTTCGGGTAAGCAACCTTATACTTCGCTTCAATTGCACATGAAAGGCGTGCAAGTGGACCAAACCGCTTCCACCTTGACCCTTTTCAAGGCCTATGCGCCTGTTTTGGGACAAATCCGCGGCCAAATGAACCTGGACTTGCAAACCGGACTGCATTTGGATAAAAATCTGAATCCCATACTCAAAACCACCGATGCCACGGGCGATTTAACCACATCGACGCTAAAACCCGAACAAGCGGACTTTTTCCGTTCGGCGGCTTCGGTGTTGCGGCTCAAAGCATTGGAAAAACCCGAAATCAAATCCGCCAAGGCGCATTTTGCCATTGCCGACGGCACTTTGACCATTTTGCCTTTCGATTTCAAAGTCAACGGGATGAAATCCACCCTGGGCGGCAAGGTGATGCTCGACCGTAGTTTGAACTTGCAATGGAACCTGGAAATTCCCGTGGAAAAACTGGGTCATCAAGCCCAAGCGTGGATGCAAAATTTCCAAGGCCAAATCATTCGTTTGGGTATTCCGGTGCAGCAAATCAAAACCGTGTATGTTACCTTGCAAATCACCGGCGATGTGGCGCATCCGCGCATACGGCCGGTATTTCGCAAGGGCCCCGGCATGCAGGGATTGGTCGATACGGTGAAGGACACGGTTACGGCGGTGGTCAAGCAGGAGGTCAAGCAGGTGGTGGATACCACGGCCCGTTATTTGGATGCGCAGGCACAAGCCCTCATACGGCAGGCGGAGCGCCAAGGCGACAGTTTGATAGCCATTGCACGCCAAACCGCCGACAAAATCCGCAAGGAAGCCGACAAGCGCGCCAAGGAAATCGAAGCCAAGGCATCCAATCCCCTGGAAAAATTCGCTGCCCGGAAGGCCGCCGACAAAATCCGCAAGGAAGCCGACAAACGTGCCAACCAAATAATCCGCAAGGCCGAGGACAAAAAACGCCAATGGATAGAAACGGCCAAACAAAAGGCCGCGCGCTTGCGTAGCAAGGCGGATAGTTTGGTGAAGTAAAGTAGGCCGACGCTACTTCCAGAAGTATTAATGATCGTTGGGTAATATTGAAATTTGCTCATAATTGCTTATTTTTGGAATGATGAAAACCAAAGAAGAAATTGCTAACAAATTAAAAGAACTTAAACCCTACTTGGAACATAAATTCCATGTAGAAAAAATCGGTTTTTTCGGCTCCTATGCCCGCGGAGAACAAACAATGGAGTCGGATATTGACATTTTGGTTTCGTTCAATAAAACACCGGGGTGGGAATTTTTTGACTTGCAGGATTTTTTGAATGAACAATTAAACATCAGCGTTGATTTGCTGTCGGAAAAAGCCATTAAACGGCAACTTCGTCAAATTATTTTATCGGATGTTATATACGTTTGAGTGCTTCAAAGCGGATTACCCATAAACCCGGATGCTTTAACCAAGGCGGGATGTCCCATCGTAGCCGCGCGATTTATCGCACGGGAAAGCGATTTATCGCGCGGGGAAAAGGCCGGCGGCTGAGTGCTGCGAACGCAGTGAGCAGTGTATCGAAGCCCCGGCCGGCCGGTCATTTCGATACAATTTTTGCTACGCAAAATCACTCAGCGACCTACATCACGCCAGGGATGGGAGCGGTTATGCGCGGGCGGCGCGCCGTAGGCCTGCCGTGGCGGCGGGGCGACCAGCAGGAAGCCACGTCCGCCACGCTTGCAGGGCAAGAGCGGGCCGCCCGTGCATTTGAGCGGACAGCCCGGCGGCCGGCACGTGAGGAAAGGCCGATGCGAAAGCGTTCCGCCGATTGAAGCAGCGGCCAAGGCCCCGCCGCGGCGCCGAAGGCGCCGGCGAATTGCCAAAGGCAAGTCGCGCGGGCATTCGCCCGCCGGCGGGGCCCCGAACGTGGGCGGCCGGGCGCCCCAAAAAACAAAGCACCTTAATCCATGGGCTCACCTTCCAAATCCAGGCGGATGAGCGAAAAAACAGCGTAGTTCAAAATGTCGCGGTAATTGCCTTCGGGGCCTTCGGAATAACGTGCCTGTCCGCGGTTTTCTTCCATCTGCTTGATGCGCAAGAGTTTTTGCAAAATCAAGTCGGTCATGGACGAAATGCGCATTTCGCGCCAGGCCTCGTCGTAGTCGGTGGTTTTGCGCAGCATCAATTCCTTGCTCCGGCGGATTTGCTCCAAGTAGTGTTTTTTGGCTTCGGCGGGCGACATATCGGGCTCGTCGGCAGGGCCCAGATCCAATTGCACCAAGGCCATGGCCGCATAATTCACCAGGGCATAAAAAGCGTCGCGCGGGTCTTCGTCCACCAACATTTTACCGGTTTCCTGGATGGTGCGCAGGCGCTTGGCCTTGATATACATTTGATCGGTGAGGGCCGAAGGCCGCAGGATGCGCCAGGTGGGGCCGTAATCGGCCGTTTTGCGTCGGAAAATATCGCGGGCGCGGGCTACGATTTGGTCGTATTGGGCGGATGTTTTAGCGGCCTTGGGGTTAGTCATCGGTTTGGGATTTTTCCAAATTCCGTGTCATTTGTTCCAAATCGGGGATGTCCACGTCTTGGATGGGCGGGCTGTCCTGTTCATCCGCTTCGTCATCGGCCAAGGGGTCGGGCTTGGGATTGACGTAGGCCCAATTTTGCGTGGCCTTGAAAAAAGCCGCAATCATGACCACCAGCCAAAGCAATAACCACCAAAGCCGTTCCCGCTCCTGCGGTTTGGCTTTTTCCCAAACAATCATTGCGGCTGACAAAAGAATGATGCCGTAAAGCAAGGCCTGATGTCCGGGCGGAATGCCGGGTTTAATGCGTTTGGGCATAATCGTTGAGCGTTTGGGCGATGCGCCGGGTGGCATCCAGGATTTGTTCCTCGGTAATCACCAAGGGCGGTGCAAAGCGGATGATGTTGCCGTGTGTGGGCTTGGCCAAAACGCCGCGTTCGGCCAGTTGCAGGCAGATGTTCCAAGCGGTATCGCTATCGGGCGTGTCGTTGATGACCATGGCATTGAGCAGGCCTTTGCCACGGATTTGTTTGACCAAGGGATTGCCGGCGGTAAGTTCCTTCAAGGTGCTGCGGAAAATATCACCCATACGGGCGGCATTGCCGGCCAAGTTTTCGTCGCGCACCACTTCCAATGCAGCCACGGCCACGGCGGCGGCTACGGGATTTCCACCGAAGGTGGAACCGTGTTGGCCGGGTTTGATGCTCAGCATAATGTCATCATCGGCCAGGACGGCCGAAATGGGATAAACGCCGCCCGAAAGAGCCTTCCCCAAAATGAGCACGTCGGGGCGAACGTGGTCGTATTGCGAAGCAAGTAGCTTTCCGGTGCGGGCGATGCCCGTTTGGATTTCGTCGGCAATGAGCAAGCAACCGTATTTTTCGCAAAGGGCTTTGGCGGCGGACAAATAACCGGCGTCGGGCACATTGACGCCGGCTTCGCCCTGAATGGGTTCCACCAGGAAAGCCACCGTGTCGGGATTGGAGCGAATGGCCTGTTCCAGGGCTTCAACATCGTTGTAAGGCACGGCCGTAAAGCCCGGCGTGTAGGGCCCGAAACCGCCCTTGGCTTCGGGGTCGGTGGAAAAGGAAATGATGGTGGTGGTGCGGCCGTGGAAATTGCCTTCGGCCACAATGATGTTGGCCTTGTAGGGTTCGATACCTTTTTTTTCGTAGGCCCATTTGCGCACCAGTTTGATGGCGGTTTCGACGCCTTCGGCGCCGGTGTTCATGGGCAGGACTTTGTCATAGCCGAAGTATTCGGTAATGAACTTTTCGTAAGGGCCCAATTTGTCGTTGTAAAATGCACGCGAGGTCAGGGCCAGCCGGACGGCCTGTTCCTGCAAAGCACGACCGATTTTGGGATGACCGTGGCCTTGATTAACGGCCGAATAGGCCGAAAGGAAATCGTAGTAGCGTTTGCCGTCCACGTCCCAGACAAAGACGCCCTGGCCGCGGGTGAGCACCACCGGAAGCGGGTGGTAGTTGTGCGCGCCGTAGCGGGATTCCATTTCCATCAGCTCGGCGGCGGTATATGAAGGTTTGCTTGTGGTAACCATCGGATTAAAATTTAATGTTGTTCCGGTTGTAAAAATACGGAAATATTGTTTGTGGTAAGGAAATTTTCGTCGGGCTTACAAATTCAAATCGTCCACTGAAAATCGAACGGTCAAACGAACCGATAAATTGTCTAAAAAATTTGGATGCGCATAAGGGCCAAATCGGTAGTAAAATCCCAAACCCGAAACAGACCAAATCCGCATCAATTCCAAACCGGTTTCGTAATATCCTTTGTTCAACGACCGGATACCGACGTATTTTTCCGGCTCATAACTCCATCCGTAGGCCGAAGAAAGCAAGCAACCAATGTCGATGGTATGTTTTTCACTCAACTTTACATTAGTAAAGGTATGACGAAAATGCATCGTGGCCACAAAATTATCCAGGAATTCCATATCATTCATCGTTTCAAAAGCAAATCGGCTTGCGACATTGAAGCGCTGCAAGGGATTGGCGCCCGGAAAACTATTGATTACAGGCATAAAAAGTTTGTCGATACCGGCACCGGCCGAAGCCCAACCCACGCGCAAAAACAACTCGCTGTAATTTCGTCCGACAAACGTCTTTTTGAAATAAGTTTGCAGTTGAATTCGATAGTAATCCGTAACTGATTTTTGCCAACGGGGAATGTTTTTTTCCATATCGAAATAAAATACCGGATATCCGTTTTTGAGGGTTTTTCGTCCACCGGAAGTGAGGAAGAAACGGGAAAAGGGGGCCCATTCCAAGGACAAATGGCCGAAAACCAGGTCTTTGGTTCTCGGTTCGGGTGTTCCCGCGGATTGCGGAATATAGTATAAGGTGGTAATTTTACTTTGTGAAATGGCCAAATCCGCTTTAAGATTTTGATAAATCAACCGGGATAAATGAAGCGTAGCCATACGGTTGCGATAGAATCTATCATTGGCGAATCGGATTTCGGCTTGCAAAGGATTTCGTGCCGAATGCAATGTAAAACCGGCGGATTTCTGTAAATCATCGATAAAGGACAAACCTAAATACGTTTGGGTTTGATGGTGCAGTTTATAGCGCAAAGCGCCGCCGTATTTGAAAGCGGCGTCTTTGAAACCGTAGGCCGCATAAGCGTATATTCGCCATTTGTCGGAAAAATTTTCGTTGGTGCTAACGCCAATTTTGAGTCGAAAACCTTCGTAAAGATTATAATCCAACAAACGCATCAAATCCAAATCCAGTTTTTCGGTTAGCGGATAATATGCTTGGGCCAGGCGTTTATATTTATCCAAGGTGTATTCCAAATGTTCGGCCCGTGAGGCCGAGTCCACCTGATGATAGGTATTCCGTTCCTTGGGTGTGTATTTCCGGCCGCGAATTTGTTCCCAAAAATCAATACCGCGCTTGGCGGCCAAAGGTGCTACTTGAAGGTTGTAGGTTATTTTTTCGGGATAATTTTTTTCCAAACGGATGTCGAAAATTTTCATCAAAAATCGGGCATAGACATAGTCCAATTCGCTGCGGGGATGCGGATGATAAATGGTGTCGCCGCGGGGAGTAACATAAATGCTGTCGGGATTGTCGGTCAGGATTTTCAGGTTTTTGCCCACATAGATACCGTTGCTATTTTCGGTTTTTTTGTAAAACATGGTCATTTTGCGGGGGAACCAAATATTAAATGCAGGAAAATAATCAAAATCATATTTGGATTTCAGTTGAAAATATTTGAACGTATTGAGCGTAAACCGGGCAATAGCCAGGGTTTGTTTGTCCAAATAGATTTTTCCCGAAATCAATGGTTCGGTGGTATTTCGGTAGGCCACAACGATAACCGGCCGGTTTTGGATAGTAACGGTGTCCAGGATTTTATACCGGTAAGTTTTGAAGGATTGTTTGGAAAAAGGGCCCAAATAGGGTTGGAAAGCCAATTTATATTGATCGTTATATACATTTTGACCGGAAAGACTGAGGGCAATTAACGCAAAAAACGGTTTTTTGAGTCCGGCTGTTCGGGTGGCAATGACTTCGGCTTTTTCATTGCCGTTGGAAGCATTGACCTTGGCCACATTTTCGAAAATCCAAGCGTATTTGTCGGCAAATTCCTGCTTAAAATCATAGAAAGACGAATCGAGGCGGAAGATTTTTCCGTTCCTATACACCGTATCCACCAGTTTTTTTACTTTATCCACATCCGCACCGATTAAAAACTTGATGTATTTGGTATAGCTGTATTTTTTCAAGGCCGTTTGGTAATTGTTTTGTTTTTTCCGCTCGATGGCTTTGCGCATCAATTTAACGGCCGGATTGACGTAGTGCCCTTGAATGACCACTTCTCGCAATTGTTCGGCCGAAGGAGTAAGATAGATTTTATAGAAGCGGGTCGAGGTTTCGAGCGTAATGCTTTTGGTCAGGTAACCGATATAACTCACAGTGAGTTTGGAATATCCCGCCGGTATGCGCAGTTCGAATTTGCCGTCGAAGTCCGAAATGGTTCCCTTATCTTTATCGTAAGTAATGTTGGCAAAGGGTAGCGGCTTGCGGGTTTGGGCATCCAAAATGCGTCCGCTGATTTGCCGGGTTTGTGCAGTGGTGATGATGACAAAAAATACAGTGAAAATAGTAAGCAAATATCTTATCATAGCCCTACACATTTGGAAAGAGAAAAATTTTAATGTTGCGTTACATCAAAATTAAAAATTTTCTATGAATGAATTATCAAACGGCAAGATTTGGCTTCGGAAAATGATGATTGAAATATTGGAATAACCGGTTTGACGGTTGCAATATTCGGCAAAGGCATCCATAAAATTTGATGTAAATTGTATAAATATTTATATTTGCAATATGATGACGAAAAAGGAAATCATTCTGAAATTAAAGGAATTAAAGCCCATTTTGCAAAAGGAGTATGCAATAAAAAAAATCGGGCTTTTCGGTTCATTTGTCGATGAACATTTTACGGAAGAAAGCGATATAGATATTCTTATCGAATTGGAAAAACCCATCGGCTGGAAATTTTTCGGTATGGAATTATTTTTGGAAAAAATATTTAACCGAAAAATCGATTTGGTTACTAAAAATGCTTTAAAAGAACAATTGAAGGACAAAATTCTGGAAAAGGTTCAATATATAGATTGAAGAAGAAAGATAGAACATATTTGATTTATTTGGAAGATATTTCGGTTGCCATGAACCGGATTATCGAATATATTGCCGGTTATCATTTTTCTAAGTTCAAAAAGGACTACAAAACGGTGGATGCAATAATACGAAACTTTGAAATTATCGGAGAGGCATCAAAATTTGCCGGCGAAATTCAAAGAAAAATATCCCGAAGTACCTTGGGCTTAAATGTATTTGTTGCGAAATAAAATAAGCCATGAATATTTCGGGATAGATTATGAAATCATTTGGGATATAGCCGTTCATTATTTGCCGCAAAATAAATTACAAATTGAACGGATAATAGAAATGGAAAAAAAACAAAGGAGATAAATTATCGAAATATCAAAAACCGGAATAAAGAACGTGATTTTCCGTTTTTTGAGAAGCATATATAAAATCCGTTTTCGTGCATTATTTATATTCCCGCGCCAGGGATGGGAGCGGTTGCATATCGTTTTTTTTATTGTTCTTTCTTTTGCTTGCCCAAAAGAAAGAACCAAATCATTAAAAATGTTTTTTTGTTCGGCTTCGCCGAACAAAGAAAAGGACACTTTTACAATAAATTTTTCGGGGCGTCATCAGGTTAAATTTATGACGCCCCGAAAACCGCGGTCAAAATTTGGCGGGCTGCGCCCTGGGCTTCCAAATTTTTCCCGCCTATTTTGGTGAAAAAGATTTTTTATTCGCTTCGCGAATCTTGGATTTTTTCATTAATGCCCAGTGTTAGATTGTTCGGTATTTGTCATTCAAGCGCGGCTTGTCGCGCAGGAAAAGGCCGGCGGCTGAGTGCTACGAACATAGTGAGCAGTGTATCGAAGCCCGGCCGGTCAATCCGGTCGCTTCGATACAATTTTTGCTTCGCAAAAATCACTCAGCGACCTACATCGCGCCAGGGATGGGAGCGGTTATGCGCGGGCGGCGCGCCGTAGGCCTGCCGTGGCGGCGGGGCGACCGGAAGAAAGCCACGTCCGCCACGATTGCAGGGCAAGAGCGGGCCGCCCGCGCATTTGAGCGGACAGCCCGGCCGGCGCCGCGTGAGTGCCGGCAGGCGCGAGGGCGTCCGTCGTCCCGAAGCGCCTGCCGGTGCGGCTCAGCCGCCACGAACGCGTGCGGCGGGGCGCCCTAAAAATAAAAAGCATCCCGGCAGAGGTAACAAACCGCACATTAATTTGTATCTTTACAGCGGAATAGGAAGCTATGCCATCACGTGTGCAACGCATATTGACCGTGCCTTTGATTTGGCTCGTTCGCTTTTATCAGGCGGCCATTTCGCCCTACCTGGGCAGTTCGTGCCGTTATACGCCCACCTGCTCGCAATACACCATTGAGGCGCTGCAAATGCACGGGCTGTTTGTAGGCGGGTGGTTGGCCATTCGGCGCATTGCATCCTGCCATCCCTTGGGCGGACACGGCTATGACCCCGTGCCTACGAAAGAAGAACTCGCGCGGCGTATCCCGTTCCGTAAACTCAATCCGAAAAAATACAAACGCCGATGATTTTCGACGCCATACATTGGGATCCCGACATAGGCATTCATCTGGGCTCCTTTACCATTCGTTATTACAGTTTGATGTATGTGCTGGGCTTTCTGGTGGGCTATTATGTAGTCAGGGCCGTGTTCCGGCGGGAAAAAGAAAACGAGGCCTTGCTCGACCCGCTACTGATTTATATAGCGCTGGGCGTGATTTTGGGCGCGCGGTTGGGACACGTTTTTTTCTACGATTGGCCTTATTTCAGCAAGCATCCGTTGGAAATTTTGTTGCCCTTCCGCTTCGAACCGGAATTTAAATTTACGGGCTTCCAGGGCCTGGCAAGCCACGGGGCGACAATTGGTATTGCTTTGGCGGCCTGGCTTTTTTATCGCAAGTATAAATCCAAAATCCGTCATCACGATTTCCTGTGGTGGACGGACAGGTTGGTTTTGGCCATTCCGTTCGGCGGGGCGATGATCCGCATCGGCAATTTGCTCAATTCCGAAATTGTAGGCAAACCCACGCATAGCAATTACGGCTTTGTTTTTGTGCAATTGGGCGAAAATTTTCCGCGCCACCCTACCCAACTCTACGAGGCGGGAAGTTACTTCCTGCTATTCCTGTTGATGCTTTGGATTTATTGGAAAACCGATATTCCACGCTTTCGCGGAATGATGTTCGGGATATTTTTCACCTTGCTTTGGGTCATCCGTTTTGTGATTGAATTTTGGAAAGAACCGCAGGATACGGCCGATGCACAAGTGCTGTTGCACACGGGATTGGACAAAGGACAGTGGTTGAGTGTGCCGTTTATCCTTATCGGTTTGTTTTTTGTTTGGTATGGAAAAAAACATAAGTATAATGAAACGAATTAGTGTAATCCTGCTCCTTGTGAGCATTGCCGGGCTTTGGTCATGTGGAGACGATGCCGGGAAAACCCGAAAGTTGGACCGCGAAATAACCTTTAAAATCGATAGCAAAGGAGCTTTTTACCGCGGCGACAGTTTGCTGGGCAAATTCGACATTGAAACGGCCGATACCGAATACAAGCGCACCACCGGATTGATGTATCGCAAAAAAATGAAGGACAATCAGGCCATGCTTTTTATTTTCGGCGACGAAGCCCCGCGATATTTTTGGATGCACAATACCTATATTCCCTTGGACATCATTTATTTGGACAAAAACCGGAAAATCGTTTCGGTGCAGAAAAATGCCAAACCTTTGGATGATACCGCCTTACCTTCCAACAATCCCGCGCAATATGTTTTGGAAGTAAAAGCGGGGATTTACGATCGCCTGGGTTTAAAACCGGGCGACAGTTTAGCCGTTAGCAAAATCAAGTGATGACGCACATCCTTACGGGAAATCAGCGGCCCGAAGGGCCGACGGCCGTTACGGTGGGCTCCTTTGACGGCGTGCACCTGGGACACCGGTTTTTGTTTGACAGACTTACCCAACAGGCGCGGCAGCAGAATCTGAAAAGCTTGGTTTTTACGTTTGACCCGCATCCCTTGCAAGTGCTGCGACCGGAACAACCACTGAAATTGCTCACCACCCGGCGCGAAAAGGAATTTTTATTGGCCGGTTTGGATTTGGATTATACTTATTTTCAACATTTTGACAAACCTTTTGCGGCGCTCAACGGCGCGGATTTTTTACGAATGCTTACGCGGGATTTCGGAATGAAATACTTGCTTACGGGCCACGACCACCGTTTCGGCTCCGACGGAATGCGTCGTTTGGATGAAATCCGGCATCTCGGAGAACAAATGGGTTTTAAAGTGCAAACGGCCGATGTTTTCGAATCGGAGGGAAAGCCGGTCAATTCCACACGTATTCGCGGGCTTTTGTCCGAAGGACAAATACGGGCGGCCAACCGGCTTTTGGGCTACGATTATTTGCTTTCGGGTACCGTGGTGCACGGCAGTCGTTTCGGACGGCGTATCGGTTTTCCCACGGCCAATATTCAACCGGAAAACGACGCCAAACTCATTCCGCCCGATGGCGTTTATGCCGTGCAGTCCTATATTGACGGCCGGCTAACGTCCGGCGTGATGAACATCGGAACGCGGCCTACGGTAAACGGCAAACACCGGCAAATCGAAATTCATTTTCCCGGTTTTGAAGACGACCTTTACGGCCGGTTTTTGTTGACGCACACGGTGGATTTTATCCGTGCGGAACAAAAATTCAATAGCCCCGAAGCGCTTGCCCGTCAGATTGACCGGGATATTGCACAGATGCGGGAGGTGTTGGATTAGGAAATAAGTCATTTAACATATTGAACCGGTATGGTATAGCACGAAAGTGTAGGGAATTTGACAGCTAATAAACTGTTTTAATTTTACCATCAACTAATTATGTATGATTTTTTTATTTGGAAATGTAAATTTGACCACAGTCTGATGTTTCCCTAAATTGCAATGGCAAAAACCGCTCATGAAACCCTTCCGCGTCATATCACCCTTCCGTCCCACGGGCGACCAACCCGAAGCCATCCGTCAATTGGCCGAAGGTATTCGCAGCGGCCTACCCTATCAAACGCTGATGGGCGTTACCGGTTCGGGGAAAACCTTTACCATGGCCAAGGTCGTCGAAGCCGTGCAAAGGCCTACGTTGGTACTGGCGCATAACAAAACCCTGGCGGCACAACTTTACGAGGAATTCAAACGCTTTTTCCCGCACAACGCCGTGGAATATTTCGTTTCCTACTACGATTACTACCAACCCGAGGCCTACCTGCCTGTTACGGATACCTACATTGAAAAGGATTTGTCCATCAACGAGGAAATCGAACGCTTCCGGCTCAGCACCACATCCACCCTGCTTTCGGGGCGGCGGGATGTGATTGTGGTGGCTTCGGTGTCGTGCATTTACGGTATCGGCAATCCGGCGGAATTCAAGAAAAATACCGTGGAAGTAACGTCCAAAACTTCGCGAACCCAATTGCTCAACGGCCTGGTGCAAGCCCTTTATTTCCGGTCGGAAATTCCCAAAGCGGGAACTTTCATCGTCAAGGGCGATACCGTTACGGTTTATACGCCTTATGCCAATCAATATTACCGGTTTTCGTTTTGGGGAAACGATTTGGACAGCATCGAAATTTATGATGTGGAAACGAATAATTTGTTAGACCGGCCCGAGCGTTTGCTGATTTATCCGGCCAATGTATTCGTTACTTCACGCAACCGTATTGAGGAAGCTGTGGTGGAAATCCGCCGCGACCTGGAAAAGCAGGTGGAATATTTTACCAAACAAGGCAAAACCCTGGAAGCCACGCGCATACGCGAACGTACGGAATACGACCTGGAAATGTTGCAGGAACTGGGTTATTGTCCGGGTATAGAAAACTATTCGCGTTATCTGGACGGGCGTCCGCCCGGCTCGCGGCCGTTTTGTTTGTTGGATTATTTCCCGGACGATTACCTGATGTTTATCGACGAAAGCCATGTTACTGTTCCGCAAGTGCGGGCCATGTACGGCGGCGACCGCTCGCGCAAACTCAACCTGGTGGAATACGGTTTCCGGCTGCCGGCGGCCCTGGACAACCGTCCGCTCACCTTCGACGAGTTTGAAAGCATGCAAAACCAAGTGGTGTTTGTGAGTGCCACGCCCGCGGAATATGAACTGGCCAAATCCGGCGGCGTGGTGGTGGAACAAATCGTACGACCTACGGGACTTTTGGACCCGGAAATCGAAGTACGACCCACGCAAAACCAAATTGACGACCTGCTGGAAGAAATCCGCCAACGGGTGGAAAAGGACGAACGCGTGCTCGTTACAACCCTTACCAAACGCTTGGCCGAGGAACTGACCAAATACCTGGAAAAAATCGATGTTCGGGCGCGCTATATTCATTCGGACGTGGACACCTTGGAACGGGTGGAAATTATGAACGATTTGCGGCGCGGACGCTTTGATGTATTGGTAGGCGTCAATTTGCTGCGCGAAGGGTTGGATTTACCCGAAGTGTCGCTCGTGGCCATTTTGGACGCTGACAAGGAGGGATTTTTGCGTTCGCACCGTTCGCTTATTCAAACCATCGGAAGGGCGGCACGGCACGTGCACGGCAAAGCCATTATGTATGCCGACAAAATCACGCGCAGCATGCAAGCCACCATCGACGAAACCAACCGCCGCCGGTTCAAACAAATGGAATACAACCGCCGCCACGGCATCACGCCCAAAGCCATTCACAAAGACATAGGTACGGCCTTCGGGGAGCCCGCCACACGACCGCAAACCGGCGTTCCGAAACGGGAACCGGACGAACCGGCTTGGCAATCGCCGGACGAAATCCGCAAACTCATCCGCGAATACACCGCCAAAATGCAGGAAAGCGCCAAGGCCTTCGATTTCCTCAAAGCCGCCGAATACCGCGACCGTATCGATGCGTTGAAGAAGGCGTTGGAGGAAGGGTGATAAATCCCATGGATTAAGGATAGGTATTATAATTTGATTTTTTC
>WGAP01000097.1 GCA_015494775.1 Flavobacteriales bacterium
GAACGGGCTTCCCAATAGGTAACATAGGCAACCACACCCAGCGCCGCCAGGGCCACAACGCCCGAAATGCCTTTTACGGCCTTGGATTTGCCTTTGACCACACCACCCATGGCCAACAAAAAGACCACAAGTGCAATCCAGAAAGGAACGGCATTTTTGCCGCCGAATCCCGGGCCGATATTGCGAAACTCGGGATCGATTTTGTCATAGGGCCGGTTATCATCATTTTTTTGCACCTTGGCGGCCGGGGCTTTTTTAACGCTTTTGCCGCCACCTTTTCCTTGCGCCGTAATGGTCATAACCCCGGTGGTTACATCCGCAGGGAAATGATTGACAATAATGGCATAGGAAGAGAAGGTGAACAAAAAAGAGACAACCAACAGCTGCATCTTCAAACCGATGCGTCCGGTGAATAGTGCTTCTCTCATAAGTCGGTTTTATATTTTTCGTTCATAAATCCGTGTAAAACGGCACAAATATATGAAATGTTTATGATGATGTTCAGTTTTTCAGTAATTTAGAATAATTCTAAAAAAGAAAATTACGTGTAAACAAAAAATCCGGGCCAAAGCCCGGAATTTTACCGCCTAAAATGATGAAAGCGACAAAAGTAACAAAAATTTATTAATTATCAGGATCGCGATGCTGAAAGGCGCCGCTATCCGGTGCGCCGGTGCGGTCGTTGCCGTCCAAATCCAAAGGAACCGTAGCCGAAACGGCCGGATCGGCCAGCAGAACCGCTGCACTCGAAGGGCCGATGTGCAAATTATTGTCTTCCGGCGCTTCGAAAGCCGGTTCTCCGTTCAAAACATTGTTCCGGTATAAATTCGTGTCGCTAAAATCCATCCAAGGGCTGTCGATGCGGTGCTGCGGGTCTTCGAAACGTATCAAGCTGTTATGCACCCGAAAGCGCATTTGGGCCGCATCATCGGCTTCGGCAAAAAACTCCACGGTGCTGTTGCCGTAGATGATGCTGTTGAGGATGTCGCATTGCGTCAAATCGTAGGTGTAGGTTACGGGATTTCCGTTTTGGTCGTAGGTGGTGTAGGCATTGCTCACATACACGGCCGCATCGCGCAGGTTACGAATGCCGGTGCCGTAATTGACCAAGGTGCAATGCCGGAAATCATAACGCCCGCCCAAAACCATGTGCAAGGCTGATGAACCGCAGTTGTTAATCACCAAATTATTTCCCGTTACGTAAGAAGCCGCCGCAAAAAGCCCGAAGGCCGAGCAATTGTAGATTTGCGTATCGGTGATGTCCAAAACTTTGTCGCCGTTGTCGTTGACCGGATGTGCAATCACGCCGGCCACGGCATTTTTGATCACCGCGTGGCGGATGCGGTTGTTCACGCTGCCCGCTTGGAGCCAAATAAAGTTCCACATACCGGGCGCATTTTCAAAATCCGCCTGCATGCGGTCGTCTTCCAGGATGACCGGATGCGCCAATGTGCCGTCGATGTGCAAACTGCCGCCTTCGTAAACCACAATGCCCGAATTGAAATGAAAATAGAGATGCGCCCCGGGCGCCACCGTCAGTGTTTTCCCTTGCGGAACGCCGATGTGGCCGTAAATCACCACGGGCTTATCGGCCGTGAGCGTGGTATCGCTGCCGATCAAAAATCCCGCTACGCGCACCGGATTCCCCTGTGCATTTTCGCCGATGCGAATCGAATCCACGCGATGGGCCGAAAACCGTTGCGGATACAGGAAATAGGCATCCTTGACAAACGAAGTAAGCAACACATCCTTCTGTCCGGCGGCATCGCGAATGTGCAGGCGTTCCTCATACACCGGGTCGCTCAGGGCGTGGATGTCGGCGGTGAGTTCCACGAATACGTAAATACTGTCGCGGGCCGGAATCAACACATGGCGGAAGCGTTTGCCCGCCACGCCGTCCACATTGAGCCGGTAAAACGACGCATCGCCCTTTTCCAAAGCTATTTCGTCCAAATAAATGCTGTGGCTTGCTTCATTGTATATTTTGAAATGGTAGGTGGGACTGGAAATGCCCGTAAACACCGAATCCAGGAAAACCGTATCGGCACTCACCCTGAAATCGCCGTGTGATGCGGCGGCTTGGAAGGGTTTGCGGCAACTTCCCAAGCTCATTGATAGGAAAAAAATAGCCCATAATACAAAAGCCAATGAATAGTGAACCTTTAAGCATTTCCATTTTGCGGGGCATAGATTGGATGATCGACTCAATTTGTTTTCTCCTATGTTTTTTTTCTTATACATTTCTGCAAATTTATTTTTTTGCAGCCTATTTTTAATGTTTATCTAGCGCCTGCAAAATTGTTATGGCATCCATATCAAATTTGGAAAAAGCAAACCACTTTTTTCCAAGATCTTTCAAACTTGCCCCAAAGTGGTAAACATCCGTGCCATCAATGATCAAAAATCTATCGTGTGAACGTTTAAATTTTATCAATTTTATTGGTCTATACTGTGCATTATATTTGGATAAATCCAACTCCAACTGTTTGGTTATTTTACCCGAATAAATGGTTACATCGACATTCTGATTTTTACTAAATAAAAATAAAATACTTTCGTCAATGTAATTATCAATTAAGACTATTGATTTCCGTGCACTTTTTATTAAGTCGGTAACAAATTTATAGGCGTCAAAAATTTGTCCGTCAAAAAAAATTTTTTGTTTCGCTTCTATTTTATGGCTTTCCAACGCTTGAAACAACATGTCAAACTTATGTTCATAAACTAATTGTTTTTGTTCGATTTTTTCAAGCCGTTGAAAAATGGCAGCATTATTCAGTATAAATCTTCTCATTTCCACAAACGCTTCCATTATTTTAATGCTTATTTCGACTGCCGTTTGACTTCGTAAAACGGCCGACAACATAGCTATTCCTTGTTCGGTAAAAGCATAAGGATTAACATAGGAATGCTTTAAGGTTTTGAACCGGTCGCATTTTGCGACCAGTTCAGCTTTCTCGCTGTCAGATAATTGAAATCTAAATGTAGTTGGAAATCGATTAATGTTTCGCTTAACCTGCTCATTTAATCGTTTGGTAGTCACTCCGTATAGTTCCGCCAGGTCTCTGTCTATCATTACTTGCTGACCTCGAAACGTAAAAATCATATTCCTGATACGCTCAATGCCTTGTATTTTATTTTTATTACTCATCGCCATGTGATACACTGTTATTTCTAACGCACAGATATTTGCAAAAGTATAAATCTTTGACCGATTTGGTATTTTTTTGGCGTTCCGGCAACCGCCCGGGGCCGTTTGTCTCCACGGTTCCACAAGCCGTCGGGGCGCCGGCGGCGGAATGAAATTCCGCGCCGGCGGCGCAAAAATTCCGGCGGCAAATGCTTTTGATGCGGGATTTATCGTATTCAATGCCTCGATAGGGAAAATTTTGCCGTTTTTTGCGCCACCGGCCCCGCGCTGACGCGCGGCGCCGGCGCCCCTTGTCTTGTTCCACGGGCTACGAAGCCCTTTGCCGCCTCGCTACGCTCGGCGGCTGCGGTCTTCTTCGCGGCTCCGCGAGCCCTGACGGTCTCGCTCCGGCGCTCCGGCAGCCCTGCGGTCTGCCTCCGCTACCGCGTCAGCCCTACGGTCTGCCGCGGGCCTCGGAACCCTTCGGTTTCCTCGGCGGTCGGCGAACCCGCAGCGCGGTTTCGCCTTTTTGTTTTTTTTTGTTGACAATCAAATGTATAACGCCTTTTGTAGAGACGCCCAATTTGGGCGTCTCTACGGGCAAAAATAAACCGCCTACAATGTTTATTAATGTAGAGACGCGATGCATCGCGTCTCTACGGGATGTATGGGAAATAAATTAAATCCGCGCCAGGGATGGAAGCGGTTATGCGGCGCAGGCGGCGAGCATGCTTTTCCGCCCGGTGGAGGCGACCGGAGGAAGCCACGTCCGCCACGTTTGCAGGGCAAGAGCGGGCCGACTGCGCATTTGAGCGGACAGCCCGGCCCCGCCTCATGAACGCGCCGTAGCGTGAACAAAGTGAAACGATGCGGCATGCGTGAATGAGAGCGGGGAGGCGCCCTGAAAATTTACCGGAATCAGGAGCGAAAAAAACGCATCCGGCCGGATTAAAGCAAGTCCTTGAAAACCTTCTGCTTGGGGATTTTCCAAAAACGTTCGTCGTTTAGGGTTTGCAGGAACAACTGCGCCGAATTGCCGCGGCCGAAATCCACGTCGTTGTCGGTGGGTTGGAACCCTTTGGCCTGCGAGATTTGGTCCAAAATGTCGTGTTTGTCGTAGGAAGCATTGAAAATGCTACGTCCCGAAGCCCGGCGGTTTTGCCGTGTGCCCACGTTGATGCTCGGCACCTTGTAGTAGGGCGCTTCGCGTATGCCCGCACTGGAATTGCCCAAAATATATCGGGCGTTTTTGAGCAGGGTGAGGAAATATTCAAACCGCATGGACGGCAGGATGCGGAACCGTGGATTGCCTTCAAATTGCTTGTAGGCATTCAGGATTTTGCCCGAACCCAAATCGTTGTTGGGATAGATGACCACAAAAGGGTCGCCGCTTTCCAGGGCGGCTTTTACCACTTCACGGGCATAGTCCGCCATTTTGTCCGCTTCGGTGGTTACGGGATGAAACATCAGTACGGCGTATTCGTCAAAGGGGATTTCGTAGTGGCGTTTGACCTCGTCCAAGGCGGGCAAGCTGTCCGAAAACATGATGTCCAAATCCGGCGAACCGATGATGAAAATACTGGCCGGGTCTTCGCCCATTTGTTCCAGCCGGCGGGCGGCTTCGCGGTTGGCTACAAAATGTGCATGGGCCATTTTGGAAACCGCATGGCGGATCAGGTCGTCGATGGTGCCCGACACTTCGCCGCCTTCGATGTGGCCGGTGAGGATGTTGTTCAAACTGCCGGTGATGGCGCCGGCCAGGGCCTCCACGCGGTCGCCGTGGATGACAATCAGGTCGGGTTTGAGGTGGCGGACAAAATGCGAAAAGCCCTCGATGGTTTTGGCCAAGGTCAAGTCCATGGTGTGTTCCGAGGTGGTATTGCTGAAACGGTGGATGTTGCGGATACCGCTTTTTTCGATTTCCTTCACGGTGAGGCCGTAGGCCTCTTCGAGGTGCATGCCGGTTACAAAAACATGGGGTTCGAATCCCTCGGTGTTTTGCAATGCCAGGATGAGGGATTTGATTTTGCCGAAATCGGCACGCGTGCCCGAAAGAAAAACGATGCGTTTACTCAAAGTCGGTCCAGTTTAGATGTTCGTCTTCGTCAATATCTCGGGTGGCTTTTTTGCCCAAAATATCGTTATAATGTTCGGCCTTGATGGCGCCGATGCCCGGGCGTTTGACCCAAATATTTTCCTTGCTCAACGTTTCGCCCTTGCGGATGGGCCGGATGGCCACCACCGTGGCAAAGGCAAAATCCATGGTTACCTGTTCTTCGGCGGCGGGCTCTTTGGTGCCACCGCGCATTTGCCAGATTTCATAACTGCCCCGGATGAGTTCCCGGGTGGCCGCCTTGTCCATACTGCAAACAATGTCGGGGCCTTCGCGGTCCATGGTGTCGGTAAAGTGGCGTTCCAAAATGCTGGCACCCAGGGCCGTGGCCGCCAGGCAGGCATTGTTATTCACCGTGTGGTCGCTCAGCCCGAAGACCTTACCGGGAAATGCCTCCGCCAATTCCAGCATGGCTCCCAAGCGGACCAAATGCGGCGGCGTGGGATAGAGGTTGGTGGTGTGCATGAGCGCTACGGGGACGCCCGCACGGTCGAATATTTCCACGGCCTTGCGAATGCTGGGAATGGTGTTCATCCCGGTGCTCAGGATGACGGGTTTGCCGAAGCCGGCAATGTGTTCCAGCAAAGGATAGTTGTTGCATTCGCCCGAACCGATTTTAAAAGCGGGCACATCCATACGCGCCAAGCGGTCGGCGGCGGCGCGTGAAAAAGGCGTGGAAATAAATATCATACCTTTGCTTTCCACATAGCGTTTCAATTCCCTTTCCTCTTCCTCGTTCAACGCACTGCGTGCCATAATTTCGTAGATGGAAATATCGGCATTGCCGGGAATGACTTTTTTGGCCAAGCGGCTCATTTCGTCCTCGGGGATGTGGGTTTGATGTTTGAGGACTTCCACGCCCGCCTCGGCGGCGGCGTCCACCATTTCGAAAGCCGTTTCCAACGAACCGCCGTGGTTGATACCCAACTCCGCCACCACAAGCGGCGGATAATCCGGGCCGATTTTGCGACCGGCAATTTCAAAAACGGGATTATTTTTCATGTTGCACGTATTTACGGTAAACAAATTCGGCCCAATCCCAATCCTCCCGCGTGTCGATGTCCACCGTGCCAAAGATGTGTTCCGTTATCAGCGGAAACACGTCCGGCGTGATGATTAGACCTTTGCGAATATAAGACATCCGCGTGATATAAAACAAGCCGTTTTCCCGGTATAAGGGCTCCATATCTTGCGAACGCTGACCGAAAGTGTAGTTGAAAGGCACAAACTTTTCTTCCTCGATTCGGCCTAACTTATGCTTGACGGGCGAAACGCTCATCAAACTGTTGCGCCCCGAACGGTGGAAACGGTTTACGGCCTTTTCCCACAAATCACGGGGCCGGAAAGGATTGGTGGGTTGAAGGAGGATAACGGCCTGAAAATCATCGTCAAACTCCCGGGCAATGGCTTGAAGCACGAGGGCGGTGGGGGTTTCGTCGCGGGCCAGTTCGGGAGGACGTTGATGCGCCGTTATATTTAATTTGCGGGCAAGCGCAAGCACCTTTTCATCATCGGAGGAAACAATGATCCGGTCGCCGGGGCCGGCGTGCCGTAGGGCATATTCCATGCTGTGTTGAATCAAGGGCTTGCCGCCCAGCAAGCGCATGTTTTTCCCGGGCAACCGGCGGGAATTTTTACGTGCGGGTATGATGATGAGGTGGGGCATGGAATAATTTTTATTTGAAAACGGTTTTAATCAATATAAT
>WGAP01000098.1 GCA_015494775.1 Flavobacteriales bacterium
CATATTCGCCTTGGCGGATGCCGTGGTTTTGCGCGGGCGCGCGGCACGCGCGCCCGCGCCCGCCCGTGCGTGGGGCTTCCTCCGGTCGCCTCCGCCGGGCGGAAAACCATCGGCACCGCCGGCGGCTCATACCGCTTCCATCCCTGGCGCAAATTTAATTATGAATTCTAAATTTTGAATTTTGAATTGATTATCAATAACTTACAATTTTTTGATAAAAATAATGCGACGCCTCGCCGTCAAAGAGCCGGGACGCACAGCGGCCCGGCGACCGCCGAGGAAACCGAAGGGTTCCGAGGCCTGCGTAGGGAGACGCCGCCCGAGCGAAGGCGAAGGGCGGCCGGCTCCCGAAGCCGCGAAGCGAGACCGCCAGGGCTCGCGAAGCTGCGGAACAAGACAAGCGCCGCCGCTTGCAAGGCGCGCAGGCTTGTGGAGCCGCGGAGGCAGACCGCAGGGCTGCCGGAGCGCCGAAGCGCGACCGCAGGGCGCGCGAAGGGCGTAGGGAAACAAGGCGCGGCCTTCGCGTTGGCCGGTGGAAGCCGCAGGTTCCCGGAGCATACATAAAAAATTCACCTGTAACATTGAAGGGCTTTTGCTATCTTTGAAACGTAAACATCGCCTTATGAGCTTTAAGGAATTTGTCAAATATGTCGGGCTGATTGTGGTGAGCACCTTGCTGACCATGGCCGCCATTTTTTGGCTCAGCATGATGTCGCTTTCGTTCCTGATACGCAGCGCTTCCGAGCAAGCCGGAAAATCCGACCAAACTTTGATACGGCCGCATACCTACATCGAACTGCGCCTGGATTATCCCTTGAAGGAAGTGGAACGCGACCCTTTTGCCCGCTTCGACCCGAAAACCTTTCAGTTCCGTCCGGCCCTGACCTTTCATCAGGTGTTAAAAGTGCTGGATATGGCCCGCACCGATGACCGCATCGACGGCATCCTTGTCCACGATGACATGCTGCAAGCCGGCTGGGCCCAAACCGAGGAACTGCGCCGCGCCTTGACCGCCTTTGCCCAAAGCGGTAAACCCGTGGTGGCCTACAACAATGTTTTGACGGCCAAAAACCTGTATCTAAGCTCGGCCGCACAAAAACTCTGGGCGCATCCCGTGGCGGTAACCGATTGGAAAGGATTGGCCGCCCAAATTCTGTTTTTCAAAGACCTGCTCCAAAAACTCCACATCGATGTGCAGGTGATCCGGCACGGGAGGTTCAAAAGCGCCGTGGAACCCTTTATCCAAAAGAAAATGAGTTCGGCCAACCGCTTGCAAACCCGCTTTATGGTCAATGGCATTTGGAACGAAATCCTCGGTAAAGTGGCCGAATCGCGGCGGTTGAATCCCGATTCCCTCAACGCCTGGGCCGGACATTTGTCCTTGCGCCTGCCGCAGGATTTGGTAAAACACGGTGTGGTGGATACGCTCCTTTATCCCGACCAACTCAATGAACGCTTGGCCGCCTTGTCGGAGGATAAAACATGCTCCTGCGACATTCATTTTATTAACGAAACCGACTATTACTACAAGAACAAAGCCAAGGAACTTTTCAAAGAACTGAAACCGGTGGGCTCGGGGGTTATTGCCGTGCTTTTGGCCGAAGGCCAAATCGTGCCGGGCGAAGGCAACAAGGACGAAATAGGCGCCGACGACCTGATTCATCAAATCCGTAAGTTGCGACAAGACGACAAAATCGATGCGGTGGTTTTGCGCATCAATTCGCCCGGCGGGAGTGCCATGGCTTCGGAACAAATTTGGCGCGAACTGAAACTCCTGGCCAAGGAAAAACCTTTGGTGGTCAGTATGGGCAATGTGGCGGCTTCGGGCGGTTATTATATTGCCACGGCCGCCGACAACATTTTTGCCGACCGCACCACCATCACCGGAAGCATAGGCGTTTTCGGGCTGATTCCCAACCTGCAAAATGCCGTTAGCGCTTTGGGCATCGGGGTGGATACGGTCAAAACGCATCCGCACGCCGACATGGGTTTGATGCGTCCGTTGGACGATACCGAGAAAGCTTACTTCAAGCAAATGATTGAATTTACCTATCATACGTTCCTCCAACGCGTGGCCGAAGGGCGGGAGATGAGTATCGACCGAGTGGATAGTATTGCCCAAGGCCGTGTTTGGACGGGAGCCGACGCCCGGAAATTGGGCTTGGTGGACCAATTGGGCGGACTTCAAGCGGCCGTGGAATATACCAAAACTTTGCTACCCAAGGACAGCAAGCCGGTCAAGGTGCGTTATTATCCGCAAACCGAAAATCCCTTTGCCGCCCTGTTTAACCTGAAAGCCGAACAAACCCGCGAACAATTGCTTCATGTTTTGCTGCCCGAGCCGTTGGACAAGGCCGTGCAGTTGCGCCGGAAATACGAAACCATGCTGCGACAAGACAAAATATGGATGCTCATGCCCTACCAACCCGATATCCGATGATTGTTCGTGCGCGAAATATTTCCAAACATTTCGGTTCGCTTCGCGTGTTGCGCAACGTGGACTTGGACATCCCGGCCGGCAGGGTGGTGAGCATCACGGGCCCCTCGGGTGCGGGGAAAACCACTTTGTTGCAAATTCTCGGCACACTCTTAAAGCCCGACGATTCGGCACATCAATTGGACATTGCCGGCCGGTCCGTAGCGCAATTGCGGGGGAAGGCCTTAGCGGAATTTCGTAACCGGCACATCGGTTTTGTGTTTCAGTTTCATTATTTGCTACCCGAATTTACGGCCCTGGAAAATGTGGCTTTGCCGGCCTATATCGGCGGAACGGCCAAGTCCGACGCCGACCGCCGTGCCCGGGAAATTTTGGAACTCGTAGGACTGGGCGAACGCTTGCATCACCGGCCCGGCGAGCTTTCGGGCGGGGAGCAACAACGGGTGGCCGTGGCGCGGGCCTTGATCAACCGGCCCGAAGTGGTCTTTGCCGACGAACCCAGCGGAAACCTCGACTGGGCCAATGCCCAAAAACTTCACCGGCTCTTTTTCGACTTGCAGGAACAATTGGGCACTACCTTTGTCATCGTTACGCATAATCACGAATTGGCCGAAATGTCGCACGTTATCTACGAAATGCGCGACGGCAGCATCTTGAATACACACCAAAAAAATCCGCCTTCGGTGGGCGAAGACGGATAAGTTTTTTCCTCGGGGGATTTTTCTATTTTTTGATCAATTTTCCCGTAGCCGTTCCTTGGGATGTATGAAGGCGGTAAACATACATTCCCGGGGTTAGGGATGCGAGGTAAAGAACACGGCCACGACCGATTTCGCCCGACCAAACGGGTTTGCCCGTCAGGTCGAAGATTTGCAGGCGGGCCGTTTGGCCGGCTTCGGCGTCCCAATCGAATCGTAAATTCCGGGTGAACGGATTGGGCAAAACCCGCAGGCCGGCAACGGCAGGATTAGTTACGGACAAGAGCGGTCCGTAATAAAGGTCGTCGCGCGAGTCGAAAACCCAGGTGGCTCCGGCCGTGTCGTAGTGATAGGCCTCGGAGTAAAGCATTTTGTTGTTGTTGAGCGGTTGATAGTAGCGCATCCACGGATTGCCGAGCAGACGCTCTTGGTAGTCAAACGGGTCGAAAGATGCGGGCCAGGCAATATCGTCGCCCGGAATGCTTGTGTCGTATTGATAAACCCTTCGGTTGTCGGCTTGGGTTTTCCAAGCGGCAGCCGTTGAATCCCATGCGAAGCGGTCGGTTTGCATGTGCAATGCATTTCCGGTGGCGGTGTAGGTGGTTACGTCTTTGTTTGTTCCCACCCATTGCGAAGCGGAGTCGTCCCAATCGTAATGTTCGGTTCGGACGATTTTTCCGGTGCTGCCGTCGAATTCATAAATATCCTTTTCGATGTTTTCCCAACTGGTTCCGTTGCGGGTTTGGTGCACAACGGTATGAATTTCGTTTCCGCCGCTTGAACTGATGGAGATGTCTTTTTTGTCGTAATCATACCAGGTGATGGTGGCCCACACTTTGAGAAGTTCTTGGGTCATCCGGCCCTGGCTGTCGAAGCTGCGAACCAGTTTGGCGTAGGTTTGCCATGAGGAAGAACCGTCATCCCATTGATAAATAAGGATTTGCGAAATCCGCGATTGGCTGTCGTAGGTAATATCACCGCGCAAGACATTCACATATTGACCTTGGCTGGCATCATAATCCTGTTGGATGGCCCTTTCGGGCTTGCCGTTGCCGTTGAATTGGGAATACAGGTAACGGCTGGCATCCCATATTCCGCCCGAGAGGGATGAATCCACCTGACGTATCAGATGTTGTTGGGCATCGTAGGCATAGGTGTGAATTTCGCGGTCGGTTAGGGTGTGAGATGCGTCGAAATGGTCTATTTCGGCATAAACCTTATGGCCTGCGGCGTCGTATTGGTAAAACAGGGTGTCGGATTGTCCCGACATATAATCCAGATGTTGTTCCCACTGGCTGCGGTGGGCATTGTCGTAGCCGTAGTGGTAGGCATACATCCGTGCCGACGTATTGTCGGTGGTGATCAATGAGTCCAATTGGGTTTGCAGCGCATCCGGACGGCGAGCGCCTTGGATATGAGCCGGATATTGCTGAATGTGATCGAACAGCGGAACCAAGATTTCATCCGCCGGCCGTTGCTGGGCATTCACAGATGCGGTCAAAATGGCAAAAAGAAAGAGCCAAAGTATTTGTCGTTTCATTGGGCCAAGGTTTTAAGCGTTCGGGTAAGGGAATAACAGCAAAAATTATACCAAGATTATTATTTTAGGGTTATGATATTTAAACCTTATAAAACAACACAAAATAATTATTTTTGTTTAAAACTAAGCAGTGAAGCGATTTATTCTTTTTATTTTCGTTTTTATTAGCTTTTTGTCTTGTTCAACAAGGGTGGAGACCGAAAACACGAACCAATCCAATAGTGATTTTATTCGACCGGGTGATACGCTTGTTGTTTATGCTGCATTTACTGTTGCACCAAATGGTAAAATTGAAAGGGTATGGATTGAAAAAGTCGAATATTCGGGAAGTGGAAATAAAAAGCCGGACAAAAAAGATTTGGCACAATTAAAAAAGGAAGTCATACGCACTATAAAGAAAATGGGCCCTTTTAAGGCGACAGGCAAAAGAATAAGGTATCATTTGCCGATAGGGTTTGTGGTGAAAGATGATTGATAAAACAGAAAAGGCGAATGTATAGAGGATAAAGGTCCGGACTTAATGTTGTTTTGTTCCCGGTTTAACAGTTGTGTTTTCGATAAAAACGTAGCATCAAAACAATCGTAAATGTGGCCGGTTTATCCCGCGCCGCTTTGTCGGGGTTTCTTGTCCCCGACGGAGCAGTCATAAATCGGCGTTCGATTGTTCGATGTTCGTTATTCAAGGGCGATTTATCGCGCGGGAAAAGGTCGGCGGCTGAGTGCTGCGAACGCAGTGAGCAGTGTATCGAAGCCCCGGCCGTTCAATCCGGTCGCTTCGATACAATTTTGCTGCGCAAAATCACTCAGCGACCTGCAAAACAGATGCCTGAGTAACGGTCGCTTCGATAAAAATCAACTCAAAACTAAGAACTAAAAACTCAAAACTAAATCCGCGCCAGGGATGGGAGCGGTATGAGCCGCCGGCGGTGCCGATGGTTTTCCGCCCGGCGGAGGCGACCAGCAGGAAGCCCCACGCACGGGCGGGCGCGGGCGCGCGGCACGCGCGCCCGCGCAAAACCACGGCATCCGCCAAGGCGAATATGAGCGGACAGCCCGGTGCCGCACATGGCGAAGCAATGTCGGCAGGCGCCCTAAAAAATCCTTCGCTCAAAAAAATGATACACATTCGTTATATTTGCATACTAACTCCATTCGCGGGATTTATGCTCAAACAATCCATCCAACAAAAATTGCTGCAAAAACTCACCCCGCAGCAAATCCAGCTGATGAAACTTATTCAGCTGCCCACCGTGGATTTCGAACAACGCGTCAAACAAGAAATCGAAGACAATCCCGCCCTGGAAACCGGTCCCGATAATCCCGAAGACGACATCGAACCGTTGAACGACAACAACCCCCGCGAAGCCGGCGGCTATTCCGGCGAGGACGATCCGGCCGAAGAAAACCGCAACGAACGCGAAGAATGGGAACAAAAGGCCTTTGAAGAGCTGGACCAATATATCAACAACGACGACGCGCCCGACTACAAAACCTATATCTCCAATTATTCGCCCGACGACGATGACGACGACTACAAAATGACGCTGGCCGCGGGTAAAACCTTCCGCGAATATTTGATGGAACAGTTGGCTCCGTTCGGGCTGGACGAAACCGAAACCAAAATCGCCGAATACATCATCGGCAACCTGGACAACGGCGGCTACCTCCGCCGCGACCTGATGGACATTGCCGACGATTTGGCCTTCAACGAAAGCTTGTTGGTGGACGAAAAGGATGTGGAACGCATCCTCAAAAACGTGATTTGGCTCCTGGACCCGCCGGGCATCGGAGCGCGCGATTTGCGCGAGAGCTTGCGCATTCAGTTGCAACGCAAATCCGAAACGCCCGAACGTAAAATCGCCCTGCGCATCGTGGAACGTTATTTTCGCGAATTGACCCACAAGCATTACCGCAAAATCCTTTCGGGACTTAAAATCGACGAGGATACCCTGCGTAAGGCCCTGGACGAAATCCGCAAACTGAACCCCAAACCCGGCGGCTCGTTCGGCGGCCAACGCATTACCACCCACATTGTGCCCGACTTCAAGGTGCGCATCGAAGAAGGCCCCGACGGCACCAAGCGGCCCGTGGTGGAACTGAACCAACGTAATTTGCCCCAGCTCCACGTGTCGCGCCACTACAAGGAAATGCTCGAAGGTTACAAGCTGGACAAAAACAAAACCAAAAGCCAGCGCGACGCCATCACCTTTATCAAACAAAAACTGGATGCCGCCAGTTGGTTCATCGACGCCGTGCGCCAACGTTACAACACCCTGGAAAAAACCATCCGTGCCATTGTGGATTTCCAAAAGGAATATTTCCTCACGGGCGACGAGCGCAAAATCAAGCCGATGATTCTCAAAGACATCGCCCAACGTATCGATATGGACATTTCCACCGTGTCGCGCGTGGCCAACAGCAAGTATGTGGACACGCCCTACGGCACCAAACTGCTCAAAGAATTCTTTTCCGAGGCCATGGAAACCCTTCAAGGCGAAGAAGTGTCCACCATTCGCATCAAGGAAATTCTCAAAGACATCGTGGCGCGCGAAAACAAGAAAAAACCTCTGACCGACGAACAACTGGCCGATGCACTCAAAGAGCAGGGCTACAAAATCGCCCGCCGCACCGTGGCCAAATACCGTGAACAGCTCAATATTCCGCCCGCCCGCTTGCGCAAAGAATTATGAGCCCCAAAGTCCCCCACACCGGCAAGCGTATTTTGGAATGGGCCACGTGGATATTGTCGGTGCTTTTTCATCCGGTTTTTATTCCCTTCTACACGGTTTGGCTTTACTTTTCGGTGAGCAGTTTCTACTTTTTCGATTACTTCAAATTGCTCCGCTTGTTTTTTATTTCGGCCATATTGGTGCCTTTGCTTCTGCAAATGATTTTGTACTACCTCAAAATCCTGCATTCGTTTTTCCTCAACGACCTGCGAGCGCGGATTTATTTCGGCTTGTTTATGGCGATGATTTATTTTGTGCTTTGGCGTTCGATATTTCACATTGAGACTTTACGGGAACCGGCACGGTATTTTCTGGGCATTGCGATGGGATTGGCGCTTACGGTGGCTGTCAATTTGATACGCCGT
Source organism: Flavobacteriales bacterium (assembly GCA_015494775.1). Taxonomy (GTDB): domain Bacteria; phylum Bacteroidota; class Bacteroidia; order Flavobacteriales; family Flavobacteriaceae; genus JAADED01. The sequence continues at coordinate 7,770 of WGAP01000098.1, forward strand.
TGCAAACCCAGTTTGCATCTTTTGGCCATGGGCGGCACGCTGGTATTTTTGATGCATTGGTCGGTGGTGTATCGCGAAAACATGCTGGATTGGATTTCGGTGCTTGTATTGCTTACGGGCCTGTTGGCCTTTTCGCGCTACTACCTGCGGGCGCACACTTTGGGCGAATTGCTCGCAGGTTGGTTATTGGGCATGCTGGGCATGGGCCTGGGCTTGTGGATATAGGCGGCTTACCTTTGTTTTTTAGATTTTTAGGGCGCCTCCCGAACATCGCTACGCGATGTCGGGACCGCGTGCTCCGCTCATATCTTGCTTGCATCCGGCGGTTTTTGTAAGGCCGGCGCCGTGGTCTCTTGCGCTGCGAGCCCCCGCCGCCGGCACAAAAACATCGCCGGCTGCCGCGCAAGGATACCGCTGCGCCCGCTGGCGCGGGATAATAGAAACGATTCGTTTACTCCCCGGGCAAAATATCGCAATACCAAAATCCGGTGTCCCATGCCCGGGGCTTGCCGTTGCGGGAATCGTCAAAATTTTTGCGGTCGTTGTCCTTGCAGGGTTTGTAACTGCGAAAAACCGTTTCGCCGCGCAGGTAAGGAATGGGCCGGTCGAAGAAGGGGGCATCGTAAACAAAAGTGTGGAATTCGCCGTTTTCGCCGCAAGGGTCCACACCGGGCGGCAGGTCGCTCAGGAAACTTTCGTCGTATTCGCGGCCTACAAACGAGCGGTCCAACTTGTCCGCATTGACCGTTACCACCACGGCCTTAATGCCCGAGCGGATAATTTCCAATCCCATTCGACGGGTATCTTCGCCCCACACGGGAAAACAAGTGGAAAAACCAGCCGATGCCATTTGACGGATGCGGTATTGCTTCAAATCTTCCAGGAAAATATCGCCGAAACAGGCCCGGCCGAATCCTTCGGATTTGAGCCGCTGCATATACTGCGCCATGGTGCGGTTGTAGGTTTCCATATCCACATCGGCCGACAAAGGAATTTCCAACAGCGGAATCCCCGCCCTGCGGCTTTGCAAACGTAGCAATTCGATGCGTAATCCGTGCATGGACACCCGCCCGTAATCACGATTGACGGTGGTGAGCAATAAATCGGGCTTTTGCCCCGATTGTATCAGGCGCCACAAAGAAAAAGCGGCATCTTTGCCGCTACTCCAACTGAGAAATGTTTTATTGGCGGGCATACCGTTTGCGTGAACGGAAATACCACAAGCCGAGGAAAAGCAACAAAGCGCTTATCCACAATATCCAGATATCATTATCAACCGGAGATCCAGGAGGCGGAGGCGGACCTTGCGCCCATGCAAGGAACGAAAAAAACAAAACCGGGATACTAAGCCGTTTCTTCATTGAGGTATCCTTTGGGTGGACCCAGCAGGGCTTGAACCTGCGACCCCCTGATTATGAGTCAGGTGCTCTAACCAACTGAGCTATGGGTCCGTTTGAAAAGCAAAAATACGAATTTTTTTATTAAAAAACAGAAATTCCCCCGGTTTTCTAAATTAATTCACTTGATTTTCCATAAATATCAAAACCCGAAGCGTTTATTCCAATATTGCGGTTTGGTTTCTTCGGTATTTCCAAACCAATAATCCTGCGTTACGATATGCCCGTCCGGTGTTTTGAGCCGGCGCTCGTAAATCCAAATGGTCGGGTTGAAAATCAAATCGGTAACGCCTACGGTGTAGGTAACGGGATCGTCTTCGTTTTTGCGGCGTTCTTCGGCCACGAGGACTTCAAAGCCGTTATGTTCCAATAATGCTTTGAGAAATTGCATACGCGCTTCGGTGGCACCCTTTTCCACGATGGTGCCGCGCCTTTCGCCGATGTCGCCGAATTGATGTTTGCCGGGTAGTTTCATCTGCAATGTCTTTTTTTGATTATTGGAAAATTTGGCTCAACTGTGCAATGTATTCGTAAAGCGGCGAATACAAACCGATGACGATAAGCCCTGCGGCCAAAACCGCAAAGCCCAGTTTGGAATAGATATCCGAACGGAAGTAAGGAATGGGATTTTCGCTACGGCGCAAAAAGGCCGCGCGCACGGGAAGCAAGTAGTAGTAGAGCGATATGGTTACGTTGACCACCGCAATAAATACCAGCCAATAATAACCCTTGTGAGCCGCCGTGGCATAGAGGAAAAATTTACCGAAAAAGCCCGCCACGGGCGGAATACCGGCCAAGGAAAACAAAGCCAACATCAGCAGCAGACTAAGCCGCGGATTGGTGCGGTAAAGCCCGGTATAATCGTCGATGTTTTCCTTGCCGCTGTGCATGGCAATCACATGAACCACACCGAAGGCCGCCACGTTGGAAAAAATGTATATCAACAGGAAATAAATCACCGTTTTGACGGCCATGGCATTTCCGCCTATCACACCCAAGAGGATAAAGCCCGCTTGTGCCACGGACGAAAAGGCCAAAAAGCGCTTCATATTTTGCTGACGCAATGCAAAGAAGTTACCTACAAACATGGTCAGCACGGCCAATATCCAAAGCATCAGTGTCCAAGTGCCTTCATAGCGGCGCAAAGGCACAAAAAGCAAAGTCATCAGGATAAATACGGCCGCGCCCTTGGAAATAACCGACAGGTAATTGGACACCACCGTAGGTGCGCCTTCGTAAACATCGGCCGTCCAAAAATGGAAAGGAACCAACGAAATCTTGAATGCCACGCCCGAAACCATCATAACAAAACCGACCAACTCCAACAGCGGCATTTGATTGACATGCAAAATATCGTCGAAGTAAATACTTCCGCTTGTGGCATAAATCAACGAAATACCGAAAAGCATAATGGCCGACGACATGGCGGCAAGCAAAACGTATTTTACCGCCGCTTCGGCCGAACGTTTGCGGTAAAATTCAAAGGCCGCCAAGGCCGCTACGGGCAATGCCGACAGTTCCAACCCCAAATAGAACATCAGAAAATCACCCGACGAAATCAAATAGTCCAATCCCAAAAGCGACGACCAAAGTAATACATAAAATTCCGAAGCAAAACCTTGCGGAATAAGTTCTTTGCGCACCCATTCCACCGCTTGCAGCATAATGAGCATGACGCCCACATTCATCACGGCTTTGAAAAAGCCGATCAAGGGCTTGCTCACAAAACTTCCGCCGAACAGCGTGCCTTCGGGCAGAGGAACAAAACTCCACAGCATAAACAGGAAGAACAATACATTGGCCGTATGAATAACGAATTTTTTCTTGGCTTTGGGCGTAAACAAATCCACCAAAATCAAAGCCAAAACGGCAATGACCAGCAGGATTTCGTTTCGCATCAGGGCAAACAGGTTTTCCCAGTTCATATTCACTTGTTTTTACATAAAAGGTTTAAGGAAATTTTCCACACTCGGAATAATGAATTTGAGCCACCACCAAGGCATGGTTCCTATGGCGGTAATAAAGAATATCAGGATATACACCGCCGTTTTTTCATACCATTGGGCTTTGGGCAATCCTTTGTGTTCTTCCTTGGGCGGGCCCATCAGCATCATGCCCACCACGCGCAGGATATACACGGCCGTTACCACAATGGATGAAGCCGCCAGAACGGTCATGATTTGTTTGTAAAGACTATGGTTCAAAAAACCGCCCACGAAAATGTTCATCTCGGCCACAAAACCGCTGAATCCGGGCAAGCCCAAATTGGCCAAGCCGGCAATAACATAAGCCGTAGCCAAAAACGGAATGATTTTGAGCAATCCGCGCATTTTGCGCACATCACGCGTATGGGTGCGCCCGTAAATCATCCCGATAAGCGCAAAGAACAGGGCCGTAATAAAACCGTGCGACAGCGATTGGAGCATGGCGCCGTTCCAAGCCACCTTATTGAGCATTAGCAAAGCAAACAACACCAATCCCAAGTGGCTTACCGACGAATAGGCGTTGATATATTTCAAATCGGTTTGTTGAATGGCCGAAAATGCCCCGTAAACCACACCGATAACGGCCAACACCAGGAAAAAGTTGGTCCAAAATACCGTTCCCTGCGGCATCAAATACATGGCCACGCGGAAAATGCCGTAACCGCCCAGTTTCATCAACACGCCGGCATGAAGCATCGAAACGGCCGTAGGTGCCGATGAGTGTCCGTCGGGCGACCAAGTGTGGAACGGAAACAAAGCGCCGATGGTTCCGAACCCGATAAATGCCAGCGGGAAAAATATTTTTTGCACCGCAGGCGAAAGGTTGGAGTGCTTGGCAATTTCCAACACGTTAAAAGTATAATGTCCGTCGGGCGAAGAATGGAAATATATGCCCAAAATGGCCACCAACAGCAAGGCCGAGGCCCCCATCAACATCAGTGTCAGTTTCATGGCGGCATATTCCCGCGGGCCGCTACCCCAAATACCGATAAGCAAATACATGGGAATAACGGCAATTTCGTAGAACACGAACATGGTGAACAGGTCGAGGGAAATAAAGAACCCGAACACACCCGTAGCCAAGGCAATGAGCGAAATAAAGAATTCCTTAGGCAAATCGTCGATTTTCCACGAAACGAATATTCCGGCTACTACGATGAGCGATGTAAGCATAATCATAAGCACCGAAATACCGTCCACGCCGATATAATAATGGATGTTCCAATCCGGAAACCAAACTTTATCTTTTACATAAAGCATCAATCCGTCGGCACCGCCGGCGCGGTCGTGCATGTATTTCCAAACCAAATGAAAAGCCATAAGCAATTGCACACCCATCCCTGCCAAGGCCGTAAGGCGTGCTTGCCGCAGGTTTTTGGTAAACACCAAGGCCAACACCGTCAGCGTGGGAACAACGACAAATAATGTTAGTATATCCATTCGCCGGTCATTTTAGAAGTTAAGGAAATAAAACACCATAATCAACACCACTACGCCATACACAAAGTAGATTCCGTATTCCTGCAAGCGTCCCGATTGCAGTACTTTGATACGGTTGGAAATCCACACCGTGGTATTTCCCAGCGCGTTCATCATCCCGTCCACCACATGGCGGTCGAACCATGCGGAGGGCTTGGAAATTTTGTCGAAAATAATCCGTTTGGTAATGAACAAATAAAGTTCGTCCATATAAAATTTATTCTTGGCCCATTGATAAGTAAGGCCGAAAGCCCGGGCCGCTTTTTGCGGATAATCCGTGGGTTTGTAGTAGAAGAAGTAGGCAGTCAATATGCCCGCAAGCGCAATAGCCATGGAACCCAACACCAACGGACTGCCCCAATGGATGTGATAGGTAAACGGAACACGCGTAGGCGTTACGTATTTGGAAAAAGGCGTAAATACCCAACCCACGGTCAAAGTAAGCACGGCCAGGAAAATTAGCGGGCCGGTCATGGCACGGCTGTCTTCCTTGGGCGGATGATGATATTCACGCGTGCCGTTGTGGAAAATGCGAAAATACAAGCGAAACATGTAGAAAGCCGTTAAGCCGGCCACCAGGAATCCCACCAGCCAAATAAGAAAATTGTATTCAAATGCGGCATGCAAAATTTCGTCCTTGCTGTAAAATCCGGCCATGGGCGGAATACCCGAAATGGCCAACGCGGCAATGAGGAAAGTCCAGCTCGAAATGGGCATATATTTATGCAATCCGCCCATATCCTTCATCAGGTTGGAATGAACGGCATGGATAATAACGCCGGCAATCAGGAACAGCAAGGCCTTGAACATGGCGTGCGTAAACAGGTGAAACATACCGGCCATATAACCCAGGCCTTCCACGCCTTCGTAACCCGAAACACCCAGCGCCATCATCATATAACCGATTTGCGACATGGTGGAGTAGGCCAGGACGCGTTTGATGTCTTCTTGCGTTAGGGCGATGATGGCCGCAAAAAGGGCCGAAAAGGTTCCCACCGACGCCACGACCCGCAAGGCAAAACCGTCGCCCACGTGGTAGAACAGCGGAAACAAGCGGGCTACCAAATACACACCGGCCACAACCATGGTGGCTGCGTGGATCAGCGCCGACACGGGCGTAGGCCCTTCCATGGCATCGGGCAGCCAAATATGGAGCGGAAACATGGCCGACTTTCCGGCTCCGCCCACAAATATCAATATCAACGCCCAGGTAACCGCCGAGAGACCCATAAATACCGGCCCGGGATGTTGGGCAATCCAAGCAATGGTTCCTTCGCTGTTGAGCGTTTCGATGTCAAAGGTTCCTACAAAGTATCCGATCATCAAGATACCCACCAGGAAAAAGAAATCGGCAAAGCGCGTTACGATAAAGGCCTTTTTGGCCGCCGCAATGGCCGAAGGTTTGACAAAGTAATAACCGATGAGCAGGAAGGACGAAACTCCCACCAATTCCCAGAAAATATAAATCTGAAAAATATTGGATGCCAGCACCAACGAAAGCATCGAAAAGGAGAACAGGGACAAATAGGCATAGAAGCGGGCGAATCCTTCGTCGCCATACATATAACCGATGCTGTAAATGTGCACCATAAACGATATGGTAGTTACCACCACGAGCATCATCACCGAGATGGGATCCAACAGGATGCCCATATCGATGGATAATTTACCGGCAAAATGTATCCAATCCCATTTGAAAGGCGTAAAAGGAACATATTGCCCGTTTTGCAATCCTACTTCGAAAAAATATTTCCAAGCCGTATAAAGTGCCAATACCCAAGCCGTTCCCAGGGAAGCCACACCTACGTAGCCCGCCACGGGCTCCTTGCGGAAATAGCGGTTAAACAACCCCAGCAGCAGGAAACTTATCAAGGGCAAAGCCGGTATCCAAATCACATAACTGAAATCCATAGTCCCGCGTTTTTTAGTATTTAAGTTCCTTGACTTCCTTCACATCCACCGAGCCGGTGCGGCGATACACTTGCAGGATAATGGCCAGGGCCAAAGCCGTTTCGGCCGCCGCCAAGGCCAAGATAAACAAGGAAAACACCGCCCCTTGCAAAAATTGGGGATGCAAATATTTATTTACCGCCACAAAGTTGATGGCTTCGGAATTGAGCATCAATTCCAGGGAAATCAATATCCCGATCAGGTGGGTGCGTGTCAGGAAGCCGTAAAGTCCGATAAAGAACAAAACGGTGGTAAATGTGAGTATCACTTGTATGCTAATGCCTTCGATCATTGGTCGGTATTTTTTTGAATTTTGGATTTAGCGATAACAATGGCGCCTATCATCACGGCCAGGAGTAATACGGAAATGACTTCAAACGGCAATACAAATCCGTTGCGGTCGTAGCTCAACATGGCCTTGCCCACTTGTTCCACCGTTACGGGCGAGCCGTCGCCCAAGGTTTGAAAATCGAATTTCCAAATGGCAAACAAGGCCAAGCCCATCAGAAGCAGAACGGTAATGCCGGCAATCACGCGCCGGAACGGAGCAATGCGCCGGATGGGTTCGCCCACCTTTTCGGTGAGCATAATCACGTAAACCAACAAAACCATCACGCCGCCGGCATAAACCGACAGTTGCACGGCTCCCATAAAGTCGTAATTCATTTGAAAATAAATACCGGCAATACCCAAAAGCGCAATGAGCAAATAAACCACCGCGCGGTAAATTTTGGTCGTATTGACGGTAAGAAGGGCCGCCACGAGGGTTGTGCCTGCGAGTATGTAAAAAAGTATTTGTTCCATAGCAATATTCCTTATTCTTCGACCCCGGCCATGAGTTTGGAGCCCGGTTTGTTCAATACTTTGGTCAGCAAGCCACGGTCGTAGGTGGCGTTATGAAAATTGGTGGACCACATGATGGCATTGGTCGGACAGGCCTGAATACACAACGAACACATGGTGCACATGCTCAGGTGATAGATGTGTTGGTCGATCATTTTCTTTTTCTTTCCGGTTTCGGGGTCCACTTCGCGTTTCCATATAATTTCGATCGACCCGTTGGGGCAAGCGATTTCACAGGCCTGACAACCCGTGCATCGGTGTTCGTTGTTTTCGTTGTGCCACATCACCACTTCACCCTTGAAGCGCGGAAAAACCACTGCCGGCTCGTCGGGATATTGGCGTGTGATAACATATTTTTTCCTTGTGATGTTGGGAAAGAAATAACCGCCGGTTACCTTCATTCCCGTCCACAAGGTTTTGATGCCGTATAATATTTTTCCCAAATAAGTCATAGTGTCCTGTTTATCCCAAATGTATTAACCAATCTTTCCATACGATCCAGGCCATAATCACCGTATTGACCAAACCGACGGGCAGCAGGTATTTCCATTCCAGCGTAAGCAATTGGTCGATACGGATACGCGGAAAGGTCCACCGGAACCACATCAGCAGGAAAATCAATACGAACACTTTGAGCAAAAACCAAATCATGCCCCAAAGCCATTGAGCGGGCAATCCGTCGGTGATGCCGAAAGGTGCCAACCATCCGCCCAGGAACAAGGTGGCGCCCAAAGCGGAAATGATAAACATATTGATAAATTCGGCCAGGAAAAAGAAGGCAAAGCCCATGCCCGAATATTCGGTATGGAAACCGGCCCCTAATTCCGATTCGCCTTCCACCAGGTCAAACGGAACACGGTTGGTTTCGGCCGTGCCCGAAATCAGGAAAATCATAAAGGCAATGATGGCCGGCAGGTGGCCTTGGAACAAAAACCAGGTGTGTTTTTGCGCTTCCACAATACCGGTCATTTTCAGGGTTCCAGCCATAAGCACTACGGCAATAATGGCAAAGCCGGCCGAGAGTTCATAGCTGATCATTTGCAATCCGCTACGCATGGCGCCGATGAGCGAATATTTGTTCCGGCTGCCCCAGGCGCCGATCAAAATACCCAACACTCCCACCGACGAAACGGCCGAAATAAAGAACAAACCCACATTGAAATCCAAGGCCTGTATTTGGCGTGCAAAAGGAATTACGGCCAAGGCCAACAGGGCGGCAATGATGACGATGTAGTATCCCGCCTTGTAGAGCAGTTTGTCGGCCATTTTGGGGATAAAAATTTCCTTGGACACCAATTTAAGCGCATCGGCTATGGTTTGAAGCAAACCCCAAGGTCCTACGCGGTTGGGTCCCAATCGCAATTGGAAATAACCGGCCACACGGCGTTCCAAATACACCAACATCAATCCGGCCACGGCAAAAAAGCCCAAATAAATGGCCGCAATGCCGGCCAATACCAGCACATACCAAATGCCGTGTGTTTGTTCCAGCCAGTTTTGAAAAATATTTATGCTTAACATATTCATCATTTGTCCGTTTTAGCGGTCGATATCGGGAATAACAAAGTCGAAGGTGGACATAATGGCCACAAGGTCGGCCAGTTTCACACCGCGCCCCGCTTGGATGAGCGCGTTCAGGTTCGAAAGACCCGGCGAACGGAATTTGACGCGGTAGGGATTTTTCTTTCCGTCGCTTACGATAAATACGCCGAACTCGCCGCGGGCCGTTTCCACCCGTTGGTAGAATTCGCCTTTGGGCAATTTAATCAGGGTTCGCATGGGCATTTGATAGGGCCCTTCGGGAATGTTGTCCACCAATTGTTCCAGGATATTGAGCGACTCGTACATTTCGCGCATACGCACCTGATAACGGGCCAGGTTGTCGCCGCCGGTTTCGATGATTTCGTCGAATTTCACACGGTCGTAGGCACTGTACGGTGCTTTTTTGCGGATGTCGCATCGGACGCCCGAACCACGGGCCACCGGACCCGAAGCGCCGTGACTGACGGCGTCCTCGGCCGAAAGGTATCCTACACCTTTCATACGGCGTTGGAAAATAATGTTACCCGTAAGCAGGCGGTCGTATTCGGGAAGTACCTTGCGCATGTGCGGAATAAAGGCCTTGACGTCTTTGACAAAATCGGGATGCAAATCGAACATCACCCCGCCGGGAATGTTGTAGCTCATGGTCAGGCGTGCGCCGGTGGTTTTTTCCATGATTTCGTTGATCATTTCCCGGTCGCGGAAGGCATACATAAAGGTGGTCAAAGCGCCGATGTCCATGCCCATCACGCCCCACCAAAGCAGGTGCGAAGCAATACGCGTCAGCTCGTCCATCATGGTGCGGATAACCTTGATGCGGTCGCTCACTTCCACTTCCAGGGCTTTTTCGATGGCCAAGGCCACGGCTTCGTTGTTGATGTGCGACGACAGGTAATCCAGCCGGTCGGTAACGTGGATGATTTGACGGTAGGTGTCGTATTCCACCATTTTTTCGATGCCCCGGTGAATGTAGCCCAAATCCGGCTCGATGTTTTTGACTATTTCACCGTCCATAGTCAGCAGCAGGCGCAAAACCCCGTGCGTGGCCGGATGCTGCGGGCCCATGTTCAGGAAATATTCCTGGGAGCGTAAATCTTCGGTGGAAAGTATTTGCGTGTTCGGTTCCATACATGCCTATTTTCGCAGGATCATATAATCGTCTTCGTAATCCTTGCGCAGCGGATGCCCTTGGAAATCCGGCGTAAGGAAAATGCGTTTGAGATTGGAATGTCCGGTAAACCGGATTCCCAGCAGGTCGAAAATTTCGCGTTCGTGCAGGTGCGCGGTTTTCCAAATGTCTTCCACGGTTGGAATTTCGGGATTCTCGCGGTCGGCCGTGCGCACGCGCACCACCAGGATATGCCCGTGCCGGGTGCTTTCCAGGTGATAGATAACGCCCAATTCCTGCCCCCAGTCCATTCCTGTCATGTTAAACAGGTAATCGAAGGACGTTTTTTCGTCGGCTTTCAGGTGGCGCATAATGCCCTTGAAATGCGACAGCGGCACTTCCACATTGAGCCATTCCGAAGGAACGTCTTCCAGGGCCGCAAACAAGGCAACATCTTCGGGAATTTCTTCGATAAATTCCAAACTGTCGTCCCAGGTTTGCAAATAATTTTTCAATTCTTCGGCAGTCATAGGGCAGGATTTTTATAAACTTTTTCCTTCGTCGAAGCCGTCAATGGGATTGCGGCGGGTTTTCAAACTTTCTTTTTCGATTTTCTTTTGCAGCAGCATCATGGCATCCAGCAGGGCTTCGGGGCGCGGCGGACATCCGGGCACATACACATCCACCGGAATAACATGGTCGGCACCGCGAACCACCGAATAATTATTGTAGTAGAACGGCCCGCCCGAAATGGCGCAAGCCCCCATGGCAATCACATATTTGGGTTCCGACATTTGGTCGTAGAGCCGGCGCAATACGGGCGCCATTTTGCCCACGATGGTGCCGGCAATGATAATCAGGTCGGCTTGGCGCGGTGTGGGCCGGGCCACCTCGAACCCGAAACGCGACCAGTCGTATTTGGCCGCGCCGGTTTGCATCATTTCGATGGCGCAACAACTGGTGCCGAAATACAAAGGCCACAGCGAATTTTTGCGGCCCCAATTGATGATTTTGTCCAAGGTGGTAATGACGATATTCCCGCCGTTGCCGCCCGGGATGATTTGCCCGGGAAAATCCTGTGGCACCACGTTGTGCGTGGCCGGCGCATCGGGCGTATCGCCGATAAAATACTGTTTGTTGTCTAATTCACCCATTTCAATGCGTCTTTTTTCCAAGCATATATCAAACCGATACCCAGGATAAGCAGGAAAATCAATATTTCCACAAAGGCCACCGTCCCGATTTGGCGAAACACCGTGGCCCAAGGCACCAGGTAAACGATTTCGATGTCAAAAATCAAAAATATCAGGGCAAAAAGGTAATAGCCCGTGCGATAACGCACCCAGGTGGGCCCTATGGTGCGCATTCCCGACTCGTACGGAAGCCGTTTTTCGGGATTGTCCGACTTGTAGGAAATCAAATTGGAAAGGCCTACTGCTATCAATATCAATGCGATACCCGCCAGCAGAAAGACCAAAAGGGCGATTTTTCCCATACTTTTACGCTTAATTCTGAACAAAGATACCAACCTGCCTATCGGCAAAAATGATATAGGTCAGCTAAATGGCGTTTTTATACGTAGAGTGTCAAAAAATTACGAGGACAATCGTTATTTTATATTGTATGGAGTTTTATTATTGACAGGTTATACGCCAAAAGTTGTCTGAAAATGCATGCCGGCAATTATTTTTCCCCTCACTCCGTCACCTCACCCCGCAGCGATTGTCCCATAAAACGGCCGAACGATTTATCCGAAACCCCTTTGCCCAGCAAATACATCATCTTGACCAATGCCGCCTCGGTGGTCATATCCTTGCCCGGAATGGCACCTGCCCGGGTCAGGTGTTTGCCCGTGGCATACTTTTCGGGAAAAACGCGTCCCTCGGCGCATTGGGTAATGTTGACCACTTTGATACCTTGGTCCGTAGCCCGGCGGATGCGTTCGTCCAGCCAATCCAGGCGCGGCGCATTGCCGCTGCCGTAGGTTTCCAGCACCACGCCGCGCAGTTGCGGATATTGGAAAATCACGTCAAAATATTCGGGTTGCATGCCCGGAAAAATTTTCAAGGGAATAACGCGAGTTTCCATCCGGTCGAACACTTGGAACACACCCTTGGGCAAGGGCCATACGCGTTCGGGAAAATATTCGATTTCCACGCCCGCCCGGGCCAAGGGCGGATAGTTGGGCGACACAAAGGCGTTAAAATGTTCCGAACTGTATTTGACCGTCCGGTTGCCGCGCAAAAGTTCGTATTCGAAATAAATACACACTTCGGGCACTCGCGGTTGGTTTTTTTCGTAAGCCCCGGCTATTTCTACGGCCGTGATGATGTTTTCCTTGGCGTCGGTGCGCAAATCGCCGATGGGCAGCTGCGAACCGGTGATTACCACCGGTTTGCCCAGGTTTTCCAGCATAAAGCTCAATGCCGAAGCCGTGTAGGCCATGGTGTCGGTGCCGTGCAATACCACAAAGCCGTCGTAATCGTCATAGTTTTGCAGGATTATTCCCGCCAGTTCCGTCCAACGTTCCGGCGTCATGTCCGATGAATCCACCGGCCGGTCGAAGGATGTAAAATCAATGCGGTGATCCAACAAATCCAGTTCGGGAATATGCCGCCGCACGGCCCCGAAGTCGAAGGCCTGCAAACTGCCGTCGGCGCGGCGCTGCATCCCGATGGTGCCGCCGGTGTAAATCAACAAAATCCTACTCATACACGCGTTCCAACAAAGGATAATGGGTTATTTCCACAAATTTACGCATACGTTCCAGTATGTCCTCCCGCCGCAAACTTTCCAAACGGCGCGTGCCGAAATCTTCCACCGTGAACGAAGCCACATTGGCCCCGCAAATAATGGCGTTTTTCAGTTCGTTGAAACCGAAATTTTCATACCGGCTCAAATGTCCGGCAAAAGCCCCGGCAAAGGTATCGCCTGCGCCCGTAGGGTCGCGGAACACTTCCAAGGGATAGGCCGGCGCCATAAACACCGTATCGCCGTGGAAAAGCAGCGATCCGTATTCGCCCCGTTTTACCACCACATAATCCGGCCCCATACGCATAATGTGTTTGGCCGCCGTGATCACCGAAAACTCGCCGGTCAGTTGGCGGGCTTCCTCTTCGTTGAGCATAAGCAAATCCACGCGACGGATAACGGCATCCAATTCCGCCCGGGCCGTATCCATCCAAAAGTTCATGGTGTCCAACACGATCAGTTGCGGCCGTGCTTCCAATTGGTCCAAAATGCGGGCCTGCACCGCCGGATGCAAATTGCCCAGCACCACCAAATCGGGCCGGCGGAATTCCGCGGGCACCTGCGGGTCGAAATATGCCAGCGCATTGACCTCGGTAACCAAGGTGTCGCGCCTGTTCATGTTTTCGTAGTAATAACCCTTCCAGTAAAAACTTTTGTGTCCGGCAAGGCGTTGCACGCCGTCCAAATCGATGCCGCGGCGCCGGAATTTGTCCAAAAGTTCGTCCCCGAAATCATCACCCACCACCGAGACAATGCCTGCTTTGGGCCCGAAAAGCGAAGCGGCAAACGACAGGTATGTGGCCGAACCGCCCAACATACGGCCCGAATGGCCGAAGGGCGTAGTTACTTCATCGAAGGCCAGTGTGCCGGCCAAAAGGATTTTTTTCATTCCTCCGATTAAAAACCAAAAATACGGAAAGTTTTTGGTGAAAAACAAAACCTCGCGCACAAAAAAACCGCTTCCCTTTGGGAAGCGGTCGGGGTGACTCCGGCAGGATTCGAACCTGCAACCTCCTGATCCGTAGTCAGGTGCTCTATCCAGTTAAGCTACGGAGCCCTTTTGCGGGAGCAAAGATACAACTTTTTTGTTTTGGTTCAAGCCGGGATTTTCCGAAAAACGAAAGATATTGATTTGGGCGCCCCGGCGCCGTATGTTCGGGCCGCCGCCGGCGGGCGAATGCCCGCGCGGCTTGCCTTCGGCAATCCGCCGGCGCGCTTCCGCGCGCCGCGGCGGCGGCAGGTGGCCGTCTTTGGGACGACGGAGCGCCCTCGCCGGCCACCTTTCCTCACGCGTTGCAGCAAGCATAAAATGTCGGATAAGTTGAAGATAAAACTTGGTGTGAAGGTTTTTTTGCTTGCTGCAACGCCGGGCGCCGTCGGGCTGTCCGCTCAAATGCGCGGGCGGCCCGCTCTTGTCCTGCGAGCGTGGCGGGTGTGGCTTCCTGCTGGTCGCCCCGCCGCCACGGCAGGCCTGCGGCGCATAACCGCTTCCATCCCTGGCGCGGATTTAGTTATGAGTTTTGAATTCTTAGTTTTGAGTTGATTTTTATCGAAGGGACCGATTGAAATAGCGGTACCTTCGATACACTGCGCCTTCGGCGCAGCACTCAGGCACCTGTTTGGTGGGCGCTGAGTGATTTTTGCGTAGCAAAAATTGTATCGAAGCAACCGGAATTCCGCCTTATCCGGTTTTTTGAAATGCCTATAAATGCCTTTCCTTCCTTAAACAGCCGGATTTTCGCGATTTATCGCGGAAATAAAAGTAGTGAAAAATGTGCCTGAACGGTTATGTGTATGAGTAGTGGCGGGATTTTCCGCACTTTTGTTCATTATTGCACTATTGTTCAATTTACGCATATTGTTCATATTTAGCAAATTGCCCGCCATTACTTATACACAATGTTGGCGGTAGTTTCAAATTCTATTATGTTTAAACAGCAATATTAGGTTATCTTTTTTCAATTTTTTTACTAAAATAGTGATGACAACTAACAATTTTAAAACCGAGAGAACAATTAAATCTTAATGCAGGATAGTTATTTGACATTAATTTTAGTTCTACATTTTTGTTTTCCTTTTCCATTATACTTTCAAATAATATCTTTGCAATCCCTTTGCCTCTATATTTTTTTTCAATAATTGTCAAGTCCCTTGTTATTAAGCTTAAATTAAACTCTTTACTAAAGTGCAAATTTTTGCTGTAACAAGTAAATCCAATAATTGAATTACTTTCTTTGTCTATCAATATAAGTATTTCAGTATTTTTCTTTTGGCTGTATTCTAAAAACCAATTCCAAAAATTCTGTTTAACTTTTGAGTTATCTATCTCTAAATCATAAAAATCCTCATTTTTATCGTGACTAAGAATTAATTTTTTTACAGATTCTTTATGTTTATCTGTATATGATTCAATAC
>WGAP01000099.1 GCA_015494775.1 Flavobacteriales bacterium
ACAGTTTTCAGTTTGTCATGGCCATGACCGGTGCCATTGCTTTGGCGGTGTATGCCGTGCGGCACGTGGGAGGCATCGGCGGGTTGAAACAGTCGCTATCGGACGTGAAATGGGTGTTTGACTTTTTCCCCGTAGTGGGTGAAGGCCACGCGCAGGCGGGCGGCGGCGGTATGCAAATGCTCAAACTGTCGGGTTTGGCGTTGTTTACCTACCTGGGCGTGCAGTGGTGGGCCAGTTGGTATCCGGGTGCTGAACCGGGCGGAGGTGGTTATATTGCCCAACGGATGATGAGCGCCAAAGACGAAAAACATTCGCTCTTTGCCACCTTGTGGTTTAACATTGCCCACTACGCCTTACGTCCTTGGCCGTGGATTTTGGCGGCTTTGGTTACGCTGGTAATGTATCCGGGCGTTAAAGACCGCGGGGCTACCTATGTGATGCTCATCCGCGATTTGATGCCCGCCGGATGGGTGGGCCTGATGTTGGCGGCCTTTTTTGCGGCCTATATGTCCACTCTGGCATCGCAAACCGTGTGGGGAACGTCCTACATTGTCAACGACCTTTTCCGGCCGTTTGTCAAACCGGGAGCGGACGAAAAATATTATGTGCGCATTTCGCGTATTGCCACCTTCGTAATGATGTTTATCGCCCTGCTCATCACCACGCAGTTGACTAAAATCAGTGATGCCTGGAAAATCATCCTGATTGCCAGCGGCGGTATCGGCGCGGTGTTGATATTGCGTTGGTATTGGTGGCGTATCAATGCGTGGAGCGAAATAACGGCCATGGTGGCGCCGTATTTTATCCTTCCGTTCCTGCTTTCGAAACATTTTGCCGGATGGAATATCGATAAGGATTACCATAAAATATTCCTGGTGGTGGTGGCTTGGTCCACGCTTTGGTGGTTGGCCGTTACCTTCTTTACCCGTCCCACCAACCGGCGTAAACTGCATGCTTTTTACCTGAAAGTGCATCCGGGCGGCATCGGTTGGCGTGCCATTGCCCGTGAGTTGCCGCAAGTGAAGGGCGACAAGGGCTACGGATTGTTGTTCATCAACTGGTTGGCCGGCGTGGTGATGGTGCTTTCGGCTTTGTTCGGCATCGGGAAATTTTTGTTCAAGGAATACGTCTGGGCGGCTGTGTTTACGCTTTTGGTTTTGGTTTCGGCCGCCGTGATTTACCGTAATATGCAGCAAATCGGTTGGAAAAAACTAGCGGAATGAGCAGCAAGGATTCCGATTTTGAAATCCGTTGGGCCACGGAAGCGGATTTTCCGGCTTTGTTGGAACTGATAAAAGAACTCGCCCTTTATGAAAAGGCACCGGAAAGGGTCAGCAATACGGTGGAGCAAATGCGCCGCGAAAAAGATTACTTCAAGGCCCTGGTGGCCGAAACGAAGGGAGGCGAAATTGTAGGAATGGCCTTGTTCTACTTTGTTTACTACACTTGGGTGGGCAAGTCGTTGTATTTGGACGATTTGATCGTGCGTGAAACGTACCGCGGGCGGGGCATAGGCCGCGCATTGTTGAACGAAGTTTTGGATTTTGCCCGGCGCCATGATTGCAAGCGTGTACGCTGGCAAGTGCTGAATTGGAACACGCCGGCCATTGAATTCTACCGGAAATTAGGCGTAACCCTGGACGACGAGTGGATCAATTGCGATTGGGAGCCGGGGAAGGAGTGAGTTTTTGATTTCCCGTTTCCTGCAACATTATAATTAAGGTGCGGAGATAAGGAGTGAGACGCCGCAAGTAATTTTTGTAGTGTCCAAACATCAAGGAGAACAAACCGACAATGCTTTTCGGCAGCCGGTATTTGGGCGGGCTTTTGTATCTTTACCCAAAATTTGAGATATGGGGCAAAAGTTTCATTTTGTATGCCAAAATTGTGGCAATACCATCGATGGGTTTGAAGAATGGTTCGGTAATATGCAATCCTGCCCCAAATGCGGCGGCAAGCATGTGCACACGGTGTATTCCACTCCCAAGGAAAAGCTGGCCGAATTGGTGGCACCGGGTCAAAAACCCGAGAGTTTGTGGCATTATTTTGATTTTTTGCCGCTCAACCGGCGCGAAAATATCATTTCGGACGGCGAAGGTGTGGCTCCCATACGCCGTTGGAAATTTCTGGAACGCTATGCCCGCGAACGCTACGGGCTCAATCTGATAGTTTATGTCAATCGCAACGATTACAGTCCGGCTACGGGAACCTTTAAGGACAAAGGCGGAACCGTGGCCGCCAGTGTGCTCAAAGAGCACGGCATCAAGGAATATGTGGTAGCCAGCACGGGCAACACGGCCAATGCCTTTGCCCAATACCTGGCCAAGGCCGGCATTTCGGCATCCATATTCGTGCCGCAGGATTCATTACGTGAAAATTTTGTGCATATCGGGGCCTTGGGTCAAAAGGTGTTTATTGTCAAGGGTGATTATGCTTATGCCAAAAAACTGGCCGCCGAATATGCCCGCAAAAATGGCATTCTGATTTCCATAGGCAACTTGGATCCGCTGCGATTGGAAGCCAAAAAAACTTCGGCCTTTGAAATGGTTCGCCAATTGGGCAATATGCCCGATGTGTATATCCAAGCCATCAGTGGCGGAACTTCGCCTTTGGCCCTGGAAAAGGCCTTCCACGATTTCGGCGATACGGGCCTGTTGGGGCGCATTCCGCGCATGATTTTCATTCAGGGCGACAAGTGCGACCCGCAAGTGCAGGCCTGGAACAAAGCCAAACGTATGGGCTTCCCCGAAGGTTGGGAAAAGGATTATCCGGTTATTGAAAATCCCATTACCTTGGTGCCTACGTTGGCTACCGGAAATCCGGTGCTTTATCCGTTGCTTGCCAAACTGGTTAAACGAACGGGCGGCGAATTCTTTTCGGTCAAGGAAGAATTGGCCGTGGATATGGCTCGGCTGGCGGCCTACGAAGTGGCCGTCAAAATCGGGCCGGCATCGGCCGTGGGACTTCTGGGTTATTTCGAAGCGCTGAAAAACAATGCCATCCGCGACGGCGAAACCGTATTTATCAACATCGGCGAAGGGGTGCGCAGGGCCGTCTCCTTTGTGGAAGAAGTGTCCTACACCACCGAACAGGTAACCGACCTGGACGATTGCCACCGCTTCGACCGTAACAAATACCACGATTTTGTGTGGAAACCTTTCCTTAATTATTAATTCCGGAAATAATGAGAAAAAGTTTAATAAGTCTCCTAGTGTTACTTGTTTCGTTTGCAGCCAATGCACAACAAACGCTGCATTACAACGCCTGCTGTCCCAAGGAAGAAACGGGCCGCCCTTCGCGTGTGCGGTTTTACGGTGGTTTCGGACTTGGCGTTTCCAACAACGGCTTTTATTTGGATCTGCAACCCGGATTGATGTATCGTATCAAACCGGGCTTTTATATCGGGTCCAACCTGCAACTGACCTATCAAAGCGTCCGCAATTACGGATTGCGTTCACGCTACTATGTTTACGGCGCCGATGCTTTGCTTGCCTATCTGCCTTGGCATTATTTGGAACTATCCATCGACTATCAATATTTGTTTGTCAATAAAAACGTAGGTAATACATCCACCCGTTGGGAAGTTCCCGCTTTTTATCTGGGGGCCGGATATCGCACGCGGAATGTGGTTATCGGTTTGCGCTACGATCTGCTGTATGATGCCAACAAAAGTATTTATCCGTCGGCTTTTACGCCCTATATTCGTATTTATTTCTAATTGAACATTACTACAACGTATCGGTTTGCGGCCTGAAAAGATTTTTTGTTTTCTAAAAATTAAAAATCGGAAATAGCTGCGCAATCGCATTCCTTATCCCGTGCGGAAAACGTATCTTTGACCTGAACGGAAAATCAATAAAATCAAAAAAATATGGGAACAGGTCTTTTCTTTCCGCCGCGGGCCAAAAATGAGCCCGTGTTGGCTTATGCGCCGGGAAGTCCCGAGCGCGAAGAAGTTTTGCGCACCTATCGCGAAATGTGGAACCGCCGAATCGAAGTGCCTTTGTATATCGGCGACCGGGAAATCCTAACCGAAAAGAAAAAGGAGATGCATCCGCCGCACGAACATGCCCATGTTTTGGGCGTATTTCAGCAAGCGGAGCGTGAACATGTATTGCAAGCCGTCGAAGCGGCTATGCAAGCCCGCAAGGCCTGGGCGGCCATGCCTTGGGAGCAACGCGTGTCCATCTTTTTGCGTGCCGCCGATTTGATTTCGGGGCCTTACCGTGCACGCATGAATGCCGCCACCATGATCGCCCAATCCAAAACCATCCATCAGGCCGAGATTGATGCGGTGGCCGAATTGGCCGATTTTTGGCGTTTCAATGCCGAATATCTGGAACGGATATACAAAGAACAACCCGAGTCGGCGCCGGGCGAATACAACCGCATGGAATACCGTCCGCTGGAAGGTTTTATCTATGCCGTAACGCCTTTCAACTTCACTTCCATTGCAGGTAATTTACCTACTTCGCCCGCCATGGCCGGTAATGTGGTGGTGTGGAAGCCCTCGGCCAGTCAGGTATATTCGGCCAACATGATTATGGAAGTGCTTCGCGAAGCCGGATTGCCGCCGGGCGTTATCAATATGGTAACCGGCAGCGCTACGAAAATCACCGAAGCCGTCATCACCCATCCCGATTTCGGCGGATTGCATTTTACGGGTTCCACCGACGTGTTCCAATATCTTTGGAAACGTATGGGCGAAAATATACCCAACTATAAGGCCTATCCGCGCATTGTGGGCGAAACCGGCGGCAAGGATTTCATTTGGATGCACCCTTCGGCCGGCGTGAAGGAAGTGGCTACGGCCCTTGCACGCGGTGCCTTCGAATACCAAGGTCAAAAATGTTCGGCCGCTTCGCGGGCCTATATTCCGCAAAGCAAATGGAACGATGTGTTTGCCGAACTGAAAAAACAGGTCGATAGTATGAAAATGGGTGCACCCGACGATATGTCCAACTTTATCACGGCGGTGATTAGCGAAGGTGCGTTCAACAAAATCACCGGCTACATCGAGCAAGCACGCAAAGATCCGCAAGCCGAAATTATTCTGGGCGGTGAATATGACAAATCGGTGGGTTATTTTATCCGTCCCACGGTGATTTTGACCACGGATCCGCATTATGTAACCATGGAAGAAGAAATTTTCGGGCCGGTGCTCACGGTGTATGTTTATCCCGACGGGGAATGGAAGGAAAGTTTGGACTTGGTCGATGGTACATCGCCCTACGGCCTTACGGGCGCCATCTTCGCCCGCGACCGCTACGTGATCGACTATGCCACCAAACGACTTGAAAATGCCGCCGGTAATTTTTATATCAACGACAAGCCCACGGGAGCAGTGGTCAACCGTCAACCTTTTGGCGGTGCCCGCGCTTCGGGCACCAACGACAAGGCCGGCTCCATGTGGAACCTTATCCGTTGGATGTCGCCGCGGGCCATTAAGGAAAACCTTAATCCGCCTACGGATTACCGCTATCCGTTCCTTGGATAAACCGGAAATAAAATCGATGCATAATAAAAAACCGTTCCCCTTGCAAGGAACGGTTTTATTTTAATGGAATAAATTTTTACCATTGAAGCATTACACCGGCCGTAACGGCAGGGTGCCGGCCGCCAAAGGCGGGATGAAATGCCACCGTGGGAGCATATTTAAACCGGATTTTGGCTTGTTTGTGTTGCAGCAAATAGCGCCCGTGGATCCAATCGTAGAGAAAGGTGCCCATAATAAGCGCTCCGCTAACATAAGCCACGGCAATGTCCGCCTTGTAATGCCGGTCGGTGTAGCGTGCCAGCGGGTTAAACATCAGGTTGAACCAGGATTTATTTCGTGCACCAAGGTAAATAAGGCCGCCGTAACCCAAACTGCGTAATCCCAGTAGCCAATAACCCGTTCGTTTTTCATAAATCCTGAAATGGATATAACCCGGTACAACGGTGGCGGCAAAAATATCTTGCATACGCACGTGTGTGGAAAGCAAATCGAATTCCCGGAAACTCATTCGACGAGGTACCGCCGGAAAACGGAATTCGGCATTGGTTCGGTGCTGATAAATATCGATGTCTTGTGCGCGAAGGGTGGTAAACAAGCCAAACCACAAGAGCGCACTAAGCGCGACGTATTTCATTGAGCAATTTCTGTTTCTTTTGCCACAGTTCCAGGGAAGCGCGTAATTGTTCGATTTTGCGTTTGGCCTCTTTGAGCACCGGATTGTTTTCGTCCTCCACTTTGAAGAAATTCAGGTTGTTTTCCGTATTGCTCAAATCGCGTTTAAGCGTTTCGATTTTTTCGCGCACAAATCGCGCTTCGCGTTCCAGACGCCCGGGTTTGCCGGCACTGA
>WGAP01000100.1 GCA_015494775.1 Flavobacteriales bacterium
CATTGG
This sequence comes from Flavobacteriales bacterium, assembly GCA_015494775.1. Classification (GTDB taxonomy): domain Bacteria; phylum Bacteroidota; class Bacteroidia; order Flavobacteriales; family Flavobacteriaceae; genus JAADED01. The sequence goes on from WGAP01000100.1 coordinate 7, forward strand.
ATGTGGAAAAACAAAATACGATTGAACATACTTTGTATCCTAACCCTACAACAGGAACCTTACACATTCATGTGCAAGCCGATGAATTCGATTTTCGACTCTATGACCTGAGTGGAAAAATGATTTTTACGGGGCACTTTGCCAAGAATGAAGAAATTCATTTACCGGTACTGGAAAAGGGGATTTATCCCTACAAGGTGATAACAAAAGGAGGAAATATTTCTGGAAAAATAATCCATCATTAAATCTGAGCCATCCGCTAATTTCCTCCGATGGGGTCGCCTGATTTTTACGGGCGGCCCTTTTTTTCGAACATCGTACCTATTACTACCCCATTGGCACCGGCATCCAAATAGGTTTCCACAGCATCCAAATCACGAATGCCGCCTCCCACGATGACGGGAATTTGCACCGCTCGGGCTACGGCACTCAGCATCTGCAAGGAAACAGGCCGGCGGGCCCCGCTGCCGGCTTCCAAATAGACCAATTGCATGCCCATATATTGTCCGGCCAAGGCCGTGGCCACGGCCAAATCGATTTTGTCGGCCGGAATGGGAAGCGTTTGGGTGATGTATTGCACCGTGGTAAGTGTGCCGCCGTCCACAAGCAAGTAGGCCGTAGGGATAACCGGCAAACCCAAGCGCCGTATAACAGGTGCGGCCTTGACCTGTTGGCCGGCCAAATATTCGGGATTGCGGCCCGAAAGCAGGTTCAAAAACAAAACGGCATCGGCACGGGGGGTGAGTTGGGCATAATCGCCGGGAAAAAGGATTACGGGCTTGGAGGTTTTGCTTTTGAGCTCGCTTACCGTGGCTCCGGTATCTCCGCCGGCCGAAAAACTGCCGCCCACAAAAAACATATCGGGCCGGAAATGCCGCGTTTTGTGTTCCAATTCGTCATAAAAACCTGCCTCGACCTTGTCGGGGTCGATCAGGAGGATGCGGTGGCGGCTTTGTTTGTCGAAAAACATTCCGGCGGTTTTGCCCGTGCAAGATAAGATAAAACCGAAAAACGTGCAGGAAAAAACATGAATAAACCTGTATTTGCGCGGGAAGACAAGCGTGGAGTAATTATGAATTATGAATTTTTAATTATGAATTGATTTTCAATAATTTAGATTTATTTTTTGACAAAAAAGCGTTGGTTTCCCGCACCGGCAAGATAAAACCGAAAAACGTGCAGGAAAAAACATGAATAAACCTGTATTTGCGCATGAAGACAAGCGTGGAGTAATTATGAATTATGAATTTTTAATTATGAATTGATTTTCAATGATTTGCGATTTATTTTTAATAAAAAGCGCAGGTTCCCGAAGCCGCGGACGGAAACCGCATAGCGGGTTCCGGGAGCCGCGAAGGCAGACCGCAGGGCTGCCGGAACCTGTCCCGCACATTGCGAAGCAATGTCGGGAGCCGCGGAACAAGACAAGCGCCGCCGCTTGCAAGGCGCGCAGACTTGTGGAGCCGCGGAGGGAAACAAGGCGCGGCTTTTGCCTTGGCCCTTGGAAGCCGCAGGTTCCCGGAGCCGCCGAGGAAACCGAAGGGTTCCGAGGCGTGTGGAGCAAGACAAAGGGCGCCGGCATGTGGAACCCGCGGAGAAACCGCGTAGCGGTTTCGGAGCGACAAAATAAAAAACTTCGTAGTGAATACCTTAGTTCCGTGCGCCGAAAATACCGCTTCCGATGCGAATGATGTTGGCGCCTTCGGCCAGGGCTTCCTCATAATCGCCCGTCATGCCCATGGATAGGTAATCGATGCGGGGAAGTTCTCGGCGCAGTTCGTCGAACAGCGCTTTGAGCCGTGCAAATTCGCCGCGCACTTGGGTTTTGTCGGGCGTGTTGGAGGCCATACCCATCAGTCCGCGTAGTTCCACGTGGGGGAAACGGCCGGCCTTGTATTTTTCCGTCAAATCGCGATATTCGGCCTCGCTCAGTCCGAATTTGGTTTCTTCGCGGGCGATTTTGACCTGAAACAAAACCGGAATAACACGCCCGTGCTTGGCCGCCTGCCTGTCGATTTCGCGCAGGAGTTTTTCACGGTCCACGCTGTGGATAAGCCAAACGAAAGGCGCAATATATTTAACCTTGTTGGTTTGCAAATGCCCGATCATATGCCAACGGATGCCGGGCGGAAGCACTTCGTGCTTGGCGCGCAATTCCTGCACTTTGTTTTCGCCGAAATCACGTTGGCCGCAGTCGTAGGCCTGCCGGATAAGTTCGGGCGGCTTGGTCTTGGACACGGCCACCAAAATACCGTCCGGCGGCAAGAGGCGGCGGTAGTGTTCCAATGTTTCGCAAAGTTTTTCCATATCAGAACTCAAAGATAAACAAACCGCTCAACAGTTTGGGCTCGATATAGGTGCTTTTGGGCGGAAGGGTTTGGCCGGCATCGGCCTTGCGTTTGATCACCGAAAAAGGCACCGGCGGAAGGAACAAAGCCAGCTTGCATTCGCCCGATTTGAGCCGTTTGGCAATACAAACGCGACTGTTTTTGGCCGAGCAGTAAATCAGGTCGGAAAGTTTTCCCACCGGAATAATTTCCTTGAAAATAACGTTATTGACCGTTTCGGGCACACTCCACCCGCGCTGGAAAAAACTTTGCGGAATGCGGATGCTGTAAAAATCGCGGCTGTGCATCAACACCACTTCGTCCTGTTCGGGCGGTGAGAAATTTTCCATAGGCCGCACGGTGAAATGCGCTTTCAATTTTTTCAAAATATCGGGCAGGGAAGCATCCAATTGGCGAATACCGCGGTTGTAGCCGTAAATTTTCAGTTGGTCCCAGGGCAGGAAAAAGGCCATAAAAAAGTTGTAGAATTCCAGGCCCGTATGGTAGGGATTTTCGGCCTGCATTCGCTTTTTGAGCCGGGCGGAACTTTCTACGCGGTGATGCCCGTCGGCAATATAAAGGGCATCGAACGAAGCAAAGGCCTCCTGAATGGCGTGAATTTGTTCGTGCCGCGCCACGGTCCACACTTCGAAAACAGTGCCGTCGGTCATCGAAAATTCGTAAACCGGAATTTCGGTTTGTATGCGGTCAATCAATTGATCTACTTCGGCCGAGGGCTTATGGGCCAGCAAAACGGGTTCGGCGTTCATTTTTACGTTGTAAAGATAATCGGCAAAAAGCCCGGCCCGTTTATCCAAAACATCCTCGTGTTTTTTGATTTTACCTTCCAAATATTCGTCGGCCGAAGCCAGCCCCACCAATCCCGTAAATTGTTCGCCCGTTTTGGCGGTGATACGCATCACATAGAGCGAAGGAATGGTGTCGCGGGTGAGAATGTTGTTGTTCAAAAATTTTTTGACCCGCTTGCGGATGGCTTGGTGGCGTTTGTCGGCAGGCAGATTTTTGATGTAGGGTTTCGCAATAACGTTCAAAAACGAATAAGGATTATTGCGTAAAATCCGGTTGATTTCGGTATGCGAATAGGTCTCCACTGCATAGGATGGCACCAGGCAGGATTTGTTTTTTACCGGACGGATGGCTTGAAATGGACGTATTTGACTCATAGGACACCGCGCTTAGGTATCCTAAATTTAGGATGCAAAAAACATTCGGATAGTGATATTCATCAATTTTATGCCGATTATTCCAAAATCCAAACATCATTGGCAGGTATCCAAAATGTATTTCCGTCGGCGGTTTGCACCTCCAACCAATCTTTTTGCCTTTTCAGAATACGAACTTTGGCGCCTTCGTGGATTTTACCGTCGGTTTCGGCTGCCAGGGACGGCGAAGTGTAACGGGTGCTTTCCTGCGCTTGGACAATACCATAGGACACGGCCGCCCGGCTGCGGGCGCCGGCATAGCCGGCATAGCTCAAAGCCCATAAAATCAACAAGACAACGGCTAATCCGAAAAACAAGCGCTTATGCTTGGGACGCTGCACAAGCAAATAGGCCACCCCGAATGCCAAAGCCAGCCAAATGCTCAACAAACTCATCCATCCCCAAGCATGTAAATCCAACAAGCCGGCATAGCCCGAATATATCCGGTGAAAAAATCCACGCGGCAAGGGAGTAAATCGGTCGATCAATCCGCGACGGGCCATTTCCAGATTATTCCGGGCCGCCGTCAAATGCGGGTCCATCCGCAGGGCTTTTTCGTAGTAATAAACGGCCTGTCCCTTGCGGTTGAGTTGATAGGCGGCATTGCCCATATTCAAATAGAGTTCCGGCGCCTCATAGCCCGATTGCAGAATTCGGTTGTAGGCATCCAAGGCCTCGGCATAACGGTTTTGGTCATAGAGCCGGTTGGCCGCACGGAACAAACTGTCGGGCGCTTGGGCGTAGCTATGAAGTGCCGCCGAGAGCAAAAGTCCGGTGATATAGGGAACCCATCTTTTCATTTCCTTAGTTTTTTGTCCAATCGGGTCAAAAGTTCCTTGATTTGGTCCAGGTCGGTTTGGCGCATTTCGTCCGAAGCGGGCGCATAGCGGGCCGCATCGATACGGTTCCAAAGTGCTTGAAGCCGGGTTATCAAATCTTCATCCACTGCTTTCTCTTTCAATTTTTCCAACACATTGCGCCGGCTCAACCCGTCGGCCGGAAGTTTAAGCCGGTTTTTGAAGTAAGTGAGCAAGGCCTTTTCCAGCAGGCCGTAAAATTGTTCTTTGTCGCCGGTGTGCTTGCGGGCGCCGGCAAGCAGGTTGCGGATGTAACGGCTTTCGCGTTCGTTGCGTAGCTTTTCAGGGTCTATGCTGCGGTGGCGAAGGACGAACACCACAAACCAAATCAGCAGGAACAGCACCACGGGCGCCCACATCCACCGGCCGAAGGCCGGACCAAGGACAAAATCCACCTTGCCTTTTTGCTGCCAACGCCCCGTCCGGGCAATGCCGTTGAGTATATTACCGGGCGCAGATACGGTGGGATTTGCACCGGCATTGTTGACGGGCGCACCCGTTACTTCAACGGACGGAAATGGTTTGGTGATGCGCTTGTATTTTTTTTCGTAAGGATCGAAATAAACGAACGAAACGGGTGGCAGTTTGAATTTGCCCGGCTCTTGCGGGATGACGGTATAAACATCGCTCACCGTGCCGCGATAACCCGAAAAAGTGGGCGTGGTTTTGACCCGGTGTTCGGGGTCGTAGGTTTCCCAAGCAGGCGGAAAAACGGGTTTGGGCAAATCGAACATATTCAGGTTGCCTTTGCCCATTACCTTGACCGTGATGCTCAGGTCGTGGCCGGTTTGCACATCCGTTGGTGCAGCATCCACCAGGAAATCGAATGTGCCCACAGCACCCGAAAAATCCACCGGTTTATCCTTTTGGGGCAAAGGTTTGACATGGACCGTTACCCGGCCGCTGCTCAGATGTAGCGTTTGCGGAATATCGTCATAGAATTGAATCATGCCCCATTCGCGCAAAACCCGTTTGAGCAAAACCACATCGAAGCGTTGCGGCGTGATGACCAATTTGCCCGGATGTTGCGGAATAAGCATCATCTGCCGCAGGGCATAAACACGATAGATTTGTCCGTCGATGGTGTCACGGCCCAAATCTTCGAATTTATCCGAGATGGTTTCGGCCCAAAAACCTTTGGGTTCCGAAATATTGGGCTGGACCATATCGGCCACGCGTGAACCCTTACGGAAATACAACTTATACACAGCCCCGATGGCCTGGCCCACATAGGGATTGCGATTGGTTAATTCCAAGCGCAAAAAAACATCTTTGCCTCCTGAACTTACGGGTGTTTGCCGGTTTCCGGGCTTGGTGTTTTGGATGGCGGTATTGCCTTGCCGGGTTGATTTAAACACCTGAATACGGATGGGTTGTGTGTGATAGGTTTTTCCATCCACCACCGCCGTGGCCGGACCGATTTGCAGGTTTCCGGTACGTTTGGGAGCCAAAACGTAGGAATAGGTATATTGCTCCGAACGCGTCATTTGGCCGTTTACAATGCTAATCGACGTTCCCGACGACTGCATCGGCCCCATCACCACATAAAAATCCCCGAAAGCCGGCGGACTAAACC
>WGAP01000101.1 GCA_015494775.1 Flavobacteriales bacterium
GACCCTTTCCAAGAACACCGATTAACGATTAATCGATTTAAGATTTCAGAATTTTGTCAATTCGCAAATCAGCGTTCGATTGTTCGGTGTTCATTATTCGAGCGCGATTTATCGCGCGAAAAGAAGCGCCAGGGATGGGAGCGGTTATGCGCGGGCGGCGCGCCGTAGGCCTGCCGTGGCGGCGGGGCGACCGGTGGGGAGCCATGTCCGCCACGCTTGCAGGGCAAGAGCGGGCCGCCCGCGCATTTGAGCGGACAGCCCGGTCCCGACATTGCGCAAGCAATGTGCGGGAGGCGCCCAAATAATCACTTTGTCATAAATCCGTATCTTTGAAGGGTCAAGCCCGCTGACTATGGCCCGGAAATACGACAAAATTCCACTCGAAACCACCACCGAACGCAAACAATTTTTCCGGCACGAAGATTACGCCGCCGGCATTCCGCCCTATTTGCGCGGGCCCTACTCCACCATGTATGTGCGTCGGCCCTGGACCATCCGTCAGTATGCGGGCTTTTCCACCGCCGAAGAAAGCAACGCCTTCTACCGCAAAAACCTGGCGGCCGGCCAAAAAGGACTTTCGGTGGCCTTCGACCTGCCCACACATCGCGGTTACGACTCGGACCATCCGCGCGTCAAAGGCGATGTGGGCAAGGCGGGCGTGGCCATCGATTCGGTGGAAGACATGAAAATCCTGTTCGACGGCATTCCGCTGGACCGTATGTCGGTGAGTATGACCATGAACGGGGCGGTGCTTCCGGTGATGGCCTTTTATATCGTAGCGGCCTTGGAACAAGGCGTGAGGCCGGAACAACTCAGCGGCACCATTCAAAACGACATTTTGAAAGAGTTTATGGTGCGCAACACTTACATTTATCCGCCCGAGCCGTCCATGTATATCATTGCGCAAATATTCGAATATACGGCCCGGCATATGCCCAAATTCAATTCCATCAGCATTTCGGGCTACCACATGCAGGAAGCGGGCGCCACGCCCGAGATAGAATTGGCCTACACCCTGGCCGACGGCTTGGAATACATCCGCACGGGCTTGAAGGCCGGCCTGGAAATCGACCGTTTTGCTCCGCGGTTGTCGTTCTTTTGGGGTATCGGAATGGATCATTTCCGCGAAGTGGCCAAGATGCGCGCGGCACGGATGCTCTGGGCACGAATAGTTAAGGAATTCGGGCCGCAAAATCCCAAATCCATGGCCCTGCGCACCCACAGCCAGACCAGCGGGTGGAGTTTGACGGCGCAAGATCCTTTCAACAACGTAATGCGCACCCTGGTCGAAGCCGCCGCAGCCGCCTTCGGCGGAACCCAATCCCTGCATACCAATGCATTGGACGAAGCCATAGCTTTGCCTTCGGAATTTTCGGCGCGCATAGCGCGAAACACGCAAATATTCCTGCAAGAAGAAACCGACATCACCAAAACCGTTGACCCGTGGGGCGGTTCCTACCTGTTGGAACAACTGACCGATGAAATGGCCCGCAAGGCCTGGGACTTGATAACCGAAATCGAAGCACTGGGCGGCATGACGCGCGCCATTGAGCAAGGACTTCCGCAACGGCGTATCGAAGAGGCGGCCGCACGCAAGCAGGCCCGCATCGACAGCGGGAAAGACAAAATCCTGGGCGTCAATTTTATGGTTCCCGACACCGAACCCGATATTCCGCTCCTGGAAGTGGACAACGAAGTCGTGCGGCGCAAGCAAATCGAGCGTTTGGAACAAATCCGAAAAACACGCGACAACAAAGCCGTCCGCAAGGCCTTGGAACGCCTGACCGAAGCGGCACGCACCCGCCAAGGCAATTTGCTGGAATTGGCCGTGGAAGCGGCACGCCTGCGGGCCAGTTTGGGCGAAATTTCCGATGCCCTTGAAAAAGTTTTCGGGCGTTATCACGCCCAACCGCAAATGCTAACCGGAGTGTATATGAACGAAATACAAAACGATGCATCCTTCCGTGAGGCCCGTCGCCTGGCCGACAGGTTCGAGGAACTCACCGGCCGCCGGCCGCGCATTCTCATTGCCAAAATGGGTCAGGACGGCCACGACCGCGGCGCCAAAGTGGTGGCCACGGGCTATGCCGACATCGGATTCGATGTGGACATCAGCCCGCTGTTTAGCACACCCGAAGAAATTTTCCGTCAAGCGGTGGAAAACGATGTGGACATTATCGGCGTTTCGTCCCTGGCAGGCGGACACAAAACGCTTATCAAAGAGTTGATGCAATTGCTCAACGAAAGCGGACGCAAGGATTTTATGGTCATAGCAGGGGGCGTTATTCCGCCCACCGACTATGATTACCTGTTCGATTTGGGCGTGGCGGGCATTTACGGCCCGGGCACCAAAATCAGCGATGCCGCCGTGGAGATGTTGAGCATCCTGAACCGCTCTTACGAGGAAAAATAATTTTCCGGAAAAAACCGCCTATCCGTTTTTTTATCCGTCCGGATTAGTAGTTGAATTTAACACTAACCACATAGCGGTTGGTACGCGTTGAAATCCCGTAGGGATTGTCCAAGCCCACGGGCATGATGCGGCGTTCGCGGAAAGTGCGTCCGTTGACAATGCCCAAATCCACTTCGAGCGCACCGAAATCATATCCCACGCCGTAACTGATCCAACGGTTTTGGCGTTTAAGCCCCTTGACCGGTGAATTGGCCGTGCGGTAACCGCCGCGAAGCATCAGATTATCAATGCGGAACTCGCCACCCACCGAAAGGGTTTGCACGGGGCCGAAATAGGATACCATTTTGCCATTCAAATCATCAAAATATTCGGACGACATATTATCGTCGGCCGTGGGTGCCAGATGGATGGTGCTCCAATCCTGCCACGCATAGCTAAAACTCACAAAACCGTATTTTCCTGCCACTGCCGATGCGCCGACGATCAGCGTACCGGGCGTTATCATGCGGTAGGGCGCATAGGAATTGGTAACCTGCGGGTCGATGTCGAAACTGAAAAGTTCGTCGGTGTTGCCGTCGTCGTCCAGGTCGGGATTGTCCTTGATGACCGAGGAAATGCTTTCCGAAGCCGTTTCGTTGATTTCCCACCAAACGGGCGAATGATAGGCCACCGAAAGCCGGATACGCTTGACGGGCGCATAGCTCAGACCCACGTTGATTTGGTGTCCGGTGGCTTCGGTGTGCAAACGCATAAAATAATCCAAGCTTTGCAGCGTGGATTGTTGGGTATAACCCGACTCGGCAATATGTTGATTTTCGGTATAATTGAGATGCCAATTACGGTAAGCGATACCCAAATTGAGTTTTTTTCGGTATTGGGCGGCAAAAAACACATCCAAAGCACCTTTTTTGCCCGAAGTGGTGCGTTTTACCGTGTGGTAAGGATTGGCTGCAAAGGTTGCATTGGAAACATAGTCGGTATTGTTGTCATCGTTGGACAAAGGGTTGATCACATAGGCCTGATAGGCCAAAAAGGCGTGTTGTGCCGACGAGCCGTAATTTTCGCCCAACCAACGGTAAACACCTTTGGTGCTTTCCAACAGGCCCACATTCAAATCTCCGGTAGGAATGCCTACGGCATGCCAAAGGAAATAATCTTCCATATTTTTCCCGCTCAGGGATTCGCCTTCGAACGAGGGATTATTCCAATAATTTTTATTGACTTGATAATTAATACCGAACGCCACTTTGTTCCAATCACTTTCGGTGGAAATGTAGGGCATCACAAAACCGAATTGATCCGAAAACAGAATACTGTGGTAAATGCCCGCGTCGGTTGAGGTGGAAAATTTGTTACCGTATTGTATTTGGTTGAATTTGTTATAAAATCCGGGCGAATAAGTAATGCGGTTGGTCAGGAAATTGACGGCACCGGCCGGGTTGTCCGAAACGGCCGAAAAATCGGCTCCCAAACTCATCAAACTCCCGCCCGTGCCCAAGTAACGGGCCGTTCCGTGAAAACCGGATTGGTTGTAGGTAAAAATATCATCAATGGATTGGGCCGCAGCGCCGAATGTAAACAGCATAAATACGGCCACAAAAAACTTGCTGAAATATTTCATAGGGATTCGGAATTTATTAAGTCTTCAAAAAAATATCACAACTTGACCATTAGCGGCGGAAACCGCGTCCGCTATGGCCACCGCCAAAAGAGGAGGAACGGTGCGAACCGCCGAATCCGCTGCTTCGCGACGAGCCGGACGAGCGACTGCTTCCGCTCCAAGAACGGCTGCTTCCCGAGGAATACGAAGACCGCGACGAAAAGTTATAGGAACGGCTCACATGCGAACGGGATGACGACCGCGTAGGATGCGAAACCGAACGAGTATGACGTACGGATGAGGAATGCCGCGTACGGCCGCCGCTTCGGCTTGCCCGATGCGTACGGTTTTCGCTTCGTACCCGTACCGGACGGGTTTGATGTCCGCCCGAAGCACGCGTACCCCAATGATTGTAACGTACGCTTGTGGAGCTATAAGTCGAAGTTGTGGAAACCGGGGTACGGGAAGTGCCGCTATGACGGATGTTTGTATGAAATGACGAATGTGTACCACGCACGGGAACGCCTTGATAGTGGCTACGGGTTCCGCTTCGGTGATTGCGAACGCGGATGCTGCCGCCGCGTCCACCGCGTACGGGCGAACTTCCACCGCGCGTTTGACGAACATCGCGAGGCGTATTTTGGCGCGTAGGTCGAACGGTTCGCACATTACCCGTGCGTCCGTTTCGAATGGAGCGGATATGTCCGCCACGGGTATGTCCGCGCGGAGTCAGCGTGGCATTGCGCGGATTGTGAACGCCAGTTCCATTGCGGGAAATATGGGTATGTCCGCCGAGCCAATTACCGTCACGCAACGAACGGGGCCCGTGATGCAAATCTTGCGAAAGCCGCGTGGATGCCAAGGTGGCAATACGGCCGGTGGGCCTTCCGCCGCGAGGGCCGCGGACATAGGTTACATGGTTATTATAAACATAAGTGTTGTAATAGGTATTGTTCATCACATAAGGATAGCCGTAGCCGTAGCCATAGCCGTAAGGATAACCGTAGTAACCTGCATAGTAACCGTTGTAGTATCCGGCGTAGTAGGTATTATAAGGATAACCGTAGTAGTAATAATTAAAGGTGTACCAGCTGTCGCACCAAGGATCCCAATCATACCAGAAGGGGTCGTAGTAATAGGTGTAATAGGCGGGTCCGTAGTAATAAATCACCGTGGCATAGGGCGAATAATAACGGAAATACCAGTGCGGACGATACCAATACCAATAATTGTCGTAGTGGATATACACGTGTAAATCTTGGTCATTATCGCCCGCATAATATTGGTCGGTCGAAATAAGATTCTCGGGATCGGTGGTCAGATAATCATCTCCGGCATTGTTGTCATCGTTATAATTAATATGGTATTTGTATTGATCATTACCGGATTGGCGTGCGGCATATTGATCCGATTGTCCGGCATTTTGTTGTTTATTATCTTCAAAAATGTATTTACGACCTTGATTTTGCCCGGTTTCATCGGTAGCGGGCGCTTCGTCTTGCGTCGAAGCTTGGAAATCTTCGTCGGAATAATAAATACCGTCATCGGCCGTTACGTTTTGATACGTATCGCAAGCGCCCATAAGGGCCGTTACGGCCGCGAGGAACAAAAATCGCCTGAGGTAAGTAATGGTTTTCATGATGCCGGATTTTAAGGTTATAAAGATAATCATTAGTTTTGTGCTTTCATAATTATTATTATCAATAATTATACCAAAATCGATATGGCAAAGAAATTACCCAAGCGTTCGGAGGATTATTCCAAGTGGTATAATGAATTGGTCGTTCGTGCCGGACTGGCCGAAAATTCGGGTGTACGCGGCATGATGGTTATCAAGCCCTACGGCTACGCCATTTGGGAAAATATGCAGGCCCAATTGGACCGGATGTTTAAGGAAACGGGACATCAAAACGCCTATTTTCCGCTACTTATTCCGCAATCCTACTTTGCCAAGGAAGCCAAACACGTGGAAGGTTTTGCCAAGGAAGCAGCCGTGGTTACGCATTATCGCCTGCGCACTACCGCCGACGGCAAGGGAATCGAAGTGGATCCCACGGCCAAACTGGAAGAGCCCTTGGTTATCCGGCCCACGTCCGAAACGATTATTTGGGATACCTACCGGCGATGGATACAATCCTACCGGGATTTGCCCGTATTGGTCAACCAATGGGCCAATGTAATGCGCTGGGAAATGCGCACGCGCCTGTTTCTGCGCACGGCCGAATTCCTGTGGCAGGAAGGACACACGGCCCACGAAACCCGCGAGGAGGCCATTGAGGAAGCCGAACGTATGATCGACGTATATGCCCGCTTTGCCCGAGATTGGATGGCCATGCCCGTGATTCGCGGCGTAAAAACGCCCACCGAACGTTTTGCCGGCGCCGAGGAAACCTACACCATCGAAGCGCTTATGCAGGACGGCAAGGCCTTGCAGTCGGGAACCTCGCACTTTTTGGGACAAAACTTTGCCAAGGCCTTCGACGTCAAATACCTTTCGCGCGAGGGTAAACTGGAATATGTTTGGGCCACTTCCTGGGGCGTTTCCACCCGCTTGATGGGTGCCCTGGTCATGACCCATTCCGATGATAACGGACTTGTGCTTCCGCCCAGGTTGGCTCCCATCCAAACCGTGATTGTTCCCATTTACAAAACCGTCGAGCAACGTCAAGCGGTGGATGCCAAAGCCCGCGAAATCGAAACATTGCTTCGCAATCGCGGCATCCGGGTCAAATATGATAACGACGACAAATACAAGCCCGGATGGAAATTCAACGAATACGAACTCCGCGGGGTTCCGCTGCGCATCGCCATCGGCCCGCGCGATGTGGAAAACGGAACGGTGGAATTGGCCCGCCGCGACACGTTGAGTAAGGAAATCGTTCCGGTGTCGGGCCTGGACGAACGTGTGGAAAAACTTTTGGAAAGCATCCAACATGACCTGTTCCAACGCGCCAAGGATTACCGCGATGCCCATATCACCCGTGCCGACTCTTTCGACGAGTTCCAAGACATTTTGGAAACCAAAGGCGGTTTTGTGCTCGCCCATTGGGACGGAACGGCCGAAACCGAAGCACGCATCAAGGAATTGACCAAGGCCACCATACGCTGTATTCCCTTGGACATGGACACCTGCGAGGAAGGACGGGATATGCTCACCGGCAAAGCTTCCGGACGCAGGGTTTTGTTTGCCAAGGCGTATTGAAACAAAGGTTACTTTATTATTTCTGTAACACTCTCCAAAAATAAAATTGTATATTTGCACCGCTAAATCCATGCCTATGGCACCTTATGTAAACAAAAAGGAATTGGCCAAAGAAGCCATCAACAAAGGAATCGCGGAGCACAAACGTTGGATTGCGGTGGCCAAGGCCATGGCGGCCGGCGTCAAACCGGACGATGAATTTATCCTTTCGCCTACCGAATGCACCTTCGGTCAATGGTTTTACAGCCATGGCCGCGACTATTCCGACATGCCCATTTATGCCGAATTGGAAGACATCCACAATGCCATTCACGATTTGTTTTTGATTTTCCTCAAAAGCAAAAAGGAACCGGTCAAACAAGGATTTTTGCAGTCCAAAAAATCGGCCGAAGCCAAAAAGGCCGAAAATCTCAACGCCATTATACACAAAATGGAAGAATTGGTGGATTTGTTTGCCGCCAAGCTCGAAGAATTCGAAGACGCCAATTTGTAATCAACCTAATATTCCGTTTTTTGTACGCTACTCGTAGGAGTAGCGTTTTTTTATTGGGCGCCTTCCCGCACTCGTTCATGCTTACCGCCGTCCTGCGCCTACGGCTTGCCCGGCGGTGCATTCACGAGGCGGGAACCGGGCTGTCCGCTCAAATGCGCGAGCGGCCCGCTCTTGCCCTGCAAGCGTGGCGGACGTGGCTTCCCACCGGTCGCCCCGCCGCCACGGCAGGCCTACGGCGCGCCGCCCGCGCATAACCGCTCCCATCCCTGGCGCAAATCTAGTTTTGAGTTTTTAGTTTTAAGTTTTGAGTTGATTTTTATCGAAGCGACCGGAACGAATGGCGGTGCCTTCGATACACTACGCCTTCGGCACAGCACTCAGGCACCTGTTTGGGGTCGCTGAGTGATTTTTGTGTAGCAAAAATTGTATCGAAGCGACCCTGTTGACCGGTGCCTTCGATACACTGCGCCTTCGGCACAGCACTCAGGCACCTGTTTTGGAGGTCATTGAGTGATTTTTGCGTAGCAAAAATTGTATCGAAATGACCGGATGGCCGGGGCTTCAATACACTACTCACTACGTTCGCAGCACGCAGCCACCGGCGCTCTAATAATCATTTCCCCGGCAACAAACGCATATGATACCGCGCCTTGGATTTGATCAGCGACAAACTGAATATATCGGGAAAAACCTTACCGGCCACATAGGCGCGTGCTTGGTCCAAATAATGCGGCGATGCGGGCAATCCGCTCTCGCCTGCGGGCAAAACGGAATACGACGCATCCCAGTCGGCCGTGTTGAAAATATGCTTTTCCGACGCCCCGAAATCGGCCATGTACGGGTGGGCCAACGAAAAACTGAACGGATTGACGGTATTCACCCCGCCCGGTGCCGGAAAATCGGCATTGAGTCCGAAAATGCGGTCCAATAACTTGACTTTACCCAAAGGATGTTCCAAATGATAAATATGTACGGAGCCCCAGGTTTTGTCCCAAGTTCCGTAACGCGACTTCAAACTGTCGATGGCCTCGCGAAAGGATTGGCGCAATAAGCCCGAAAAAGTTTCCTTGTCCGCCGTATTCCGGTTGTCGATCCACACACTGCTCGTATCGCGAAAAACATTGTCCGTAAGGTATTTGTGCATCAAAAAGGAAGCAAAGAATGCGGGAAACAAATCTTTGCCCAATTCGTCGGCGGCCAGGTTGCGAATAAACTGACGCAAGGTTTCCTCAAACAAAAGCGGGGCTTGGGCATCGCGGCGATAATCACCGTCCCATGCCGCCAAAACCGATGCCGCTTTTCGGGCATCGCCCTTTTCAAAATTACCGGGCTTCAATACCTTGCGCATCAGCGGCAAAAAGCGCGCGGCACGCACCGATTTATGGTCATAGAGCATGCGGCGGAAATCTTCGGTGGAAAGTTTTTCCTTGCTTTCGAGCATCTGACGGATACGAATAATGCGGTAAGGCAAATCATACCACTCGGTTACATACAAACTGTCGGCAAAAGTTTTGTTATTGGCCGAGGAAATATAGCCCCGTTCGGGATTGTATTCATAAGGCAATTTTTCGAAGGGCACAAAACCCTGCCAATCGTAGGCCGTGGTATCGCCCGGATAAAACAAATAACCTGCCGCCTTGCGCACAGGCACATGACCGGTGCATTGAATACCGATATTGCCTTCGGTGTCCACATAGGCAATGTTTTGGCTTACGGCCATAAAGCCGCGGGCCGCCTGCCGGAATTCCTCCCAGTTTTCGGCCGTATCGAAACCGTAAAGCGCTTCGATGGCATGATCTTCGCCATTGCCTATCCAACGCATGGATACCGGTGTAACATCCACCTGACCCAAACGCGTAATAACGGGCCCGCGATGGGTATAATACATGGGAACAATCAAGGGCTTGTCCCGCCCCTTCACGCGTATAGTCTCCTTTATCACCTTCAAAGGTTTCCATTGGCCGTTCAATTTATAACGGTGTTTCACGGTATCAATGGTTTCGGCATAAAAATCGGCACCGTCGAGCATCACGTTGGTCATGCCCCAGGCGATATGTTCGTTATGTCCCGCCACCACAAAAGGCGACCCGGGCAACAGCACGCCCGTTACATTCAGTTTCCCGGGAATCATTTGATGGGCCCGCCACCAAATGCCCGGAAGGCCCAAATGCAAATGCATGTCGTTGGAAAAAATAGGTTTTCCGGTAACGGATTTTTTGCCGGCTACGGCCCAGTTGTTACTCCCGTTCGAAAGCTCGGGTGCCACTTGGCGAATCAAGGCCACGGCTTGCAATAATACGGTATCGGGTTTTACGGCTTGGGGAATATTCCGGTAAACCAAAACCTTGTTGGCATCCCAATCGGGCAGGAAATCTTTCAAATAATCCGCCCCCAAGCGTTGATTTACAAGGGTGGCCATGGCCTCGGTTTTGTAGCCCGTTTCGAGCATCCACGACATATATCCCACCAGATTGACCGAATGCTGCGGTTTCCAGGGTTCGGGTGTGTAGCTCAAAATGCGGAATTCCATGGGCAAATCATCGCCCCGTTCGTGCAGATAGGCATTGACACCATCGGCATACCATTGCAAACGGTTGCGCATGCTGTCATCCATATTGTTCCACCATCGTTCCGAAGTTTGCGGAATGCGCAGTTTGCGTAGCAATTTATCGGCTTCGATGGCTTTGTCGCCAAAAATTTCCGACAAACGCCCCTGGGCTACGCGCCGCACCAAATCCATTTGCCACATACGGTCCTGGGCCTCCAAATAACCCGTGGCCATATACAGGTCGTGTTCGTTTCGGGCAATTATATGCGGAACACCCAAACTGTCGCGATACACTTCCACCGGCGCTTTGAGTCCAGGAAGATGAATATCGGCCGAAAAATCGGGTAAAGCGGCTTGACGAATATGATTTACATAAAAATAACCTCCTGCCACTAACAATACTACAATAACCAATAGTCCAAGAAATATTTTTTTTATCATAATGCATATTTTGGATAAATATACTGAAAAAAATGACTATATCGTTTCCATAAAAAAACACCCCCGCCATTTGGAACGGGGGTGCGGGAAAAATTTGTTGGAAATAATCAAACGGCCGCCGACTGCTTACGCAAATAATTCAAGGCACTGCCGGCTTTGAACCATTCGATTTGTTCCTCGTTGTAGGTATGATTTACTTTGATCACATCGATGCTGTCATCGGGATGCACAATTTCCACCGTCAAGGGTTTGCCGGGGGCAAATTCGTTCAAGTCCACGAAATTGAAACGGTCGTCTTCCCGGATTTTGTCATAATCCGCTTCGTTGGCAAAGGTCAGGGCCAACATACCTTGTTTTTTGAGGTTGGTTTCATGAATGCGGGCAAAGGATTTGACGATGACGGCAATCACGCCCAAATGGCGCGGTTCCATGGCGGCATGTTCACGGGATGAACCTTCGCCGTAGTTCTGGTCGCCCACAATGACGCTTTGGAGTTTGGCTTCTTTGAGGTCGCGGGCCACTTTGGAAACCTTTTCGTATTGTCCCGTAATAGGATTTTTGGTTTCGCCGGCTTTTCCCGTAAAGGCGTTTACACCGCCCGAAAGCAGGTTGTTGGAAATATTATCCAAGTGCCCACGGTATTTGAGCCACGGTCCGGCGGGCGAAATATGGTCGGTGGTGCACTTGCCTTTGACCTTGATAAGCAAGGGAGCGTTGTAGATATTATCACCGTTCCAGGCGGGGAAAGGCGTAAGCAATTGCAAGCGTTCGCTATCGGGTTTTACGACGATTTCCACTCCCGAGCCATCTTCCGAAGGAGGAATAAATCCCGGATCGTCGGTTTCGAAACCGCGCGGCGGGAATTCCATACCCGTGGGTTCGTCCAAGCGAACCGTTTCGCCATTTTCGTTGGTCAGGGTGTCGGTGCGCGGGTCGAAATCCAAACGGCCGGAAATGGCCATGGCCATCACCATTTCGGGCGAAGCCACAAAGGCATGGGTATTGGGGTTGCCATCGTTACGCTTGACAAAGTTGCGGTTAAACGAATGCACGATGGTATTGCGGTGTTGGTCGGCCACATCGTCGCGGCGCCATTGTCCGATACACGGGCCGCAAGCGTTGGTAAATATCGTGGCACCCAATTTTTCGAATACTTCCAGGATGCCGTCGCGCTGGGCCGTGTAGCGCACTTGTTCCGAACCCGGATTGATACCCAATTTGGCTTTGAGTTTCAAACCCTTGTCCAGGGCCTGCTTGGCCACCGAGGCGGCACGTGAAAGGTCTTCGTAGGACGAGTTGGTGCACGAACCGATCAACCCCCACTCCACTTCCAAGGGCCAATCGTTGGCCGGGGCTTCTTGTTTCATGCGGCTGACGGGCGTTTCGCGGTCGGGCGTAAAGGGCCCGTTGAGCCGGGGTTCCAGTTCGTCCAAATTGATTTCGATAACCTGGTCGTAGTATTTTTCGGGATTTTCATACACTTCGGGGTCGGCTTGCAGGTAGGGTTTGATGGCATCGGCCAAATCGGCCACTTCGTCGCGACCGGTGGCACGCAGGTAACGTTCCATGGCCTCGTCGTAAGCAAAGTTGGATGTGGTGGCTCCCACCTCGGCCCCCATATTACAAATGGTGCCTTTTCCTGTGGCCGAAATACTGTGTGCGCCCGGTCCGAAGTATTCGATGATGGCCCCCGTTCCGCCTTTAACGGTCAAAATACCCGCTACGCGGAGAATGACATCTTTGGGCGCAGCCCAACCGCTGAGTTTTCCGGTAAGTTTAACGCCTATCAATTTGGGCCATTTGAGTTCCCAAGGCATTCCGGCCATGGCATCCACGGCATCGGCACCACCTACACCAATGGCCACCATTCCCAAACCACCGGCATTGGGCGTATGCGAGTCGGTGCCTATCATCATGCCGCCCGGAAAGGCATAATTTTCCAAAACCACTTGGTGAATAATGCCCGCACCGGGTTTCCAAAATCCTATGCCGTATTTGCGCGAAGCGCTTTCGAGGAAATTATAGACTTCATTGTTCCGGTTAATGGCCTCTTGGAGGTCTTTGCTGGCCCCCATGTAGGCCTGAATGAGGTGGTCCAAATGCACCGTAGAAGGCACCGCCACCTTGTCGCGGCCGGCCATCATAAATTGAAGCAGCGCCATTTGGGCCGTAGCATCCTGCATAGCCACGCGATCCACTTTGAACTTGACATAATCTTTGGCGCGCCGGTAAGCCCGGTCGGGCATGCCTTGCCAAAGGTGGCTATACAATATTTTTTCGGAAAGCGTCAACGGACGCCCTACAATTTGTCGTGCACGCTCCACCCGCTCGGGAATGGTGGCATACACCTTTTTGATCATATCGAGGTCTTTTACCATGGTTTCCTGGTTTTATTTGATTTGCTCACAAATTTAAACATTTTCTACCGGATAAGCATATTTTTTTGCCGTTTTTCGAATGATTAAAAAAATATGTTTCGGAATTTACATACTTTCAAAAATATCATTGAATTTGTAGCAATATTTTAATTTGGACGTGCGGATTTTGCACTACACAAATCGCATATCACCAATACTTGGTAAAAGTTCCGTTCAGTCCCATTCATGATGCAAAAAAATCCACCCGAAAAAATTTTTTTACCTCTTGCGTAAAAAAGAAAATGATTATATATTTGCAAGCGCAAAACAACACTCCCCCATAGCTCAGTTGGTTAGAGCAGTGGACTGTTAATCCATGTGTCGCTGGTTCAAGTCCAGCTGGGGGAGCAAGGCGGGAGGACGGAAATGTCCTCCTTTTTTGTTTATGATGAATATGATACAACTGGGACGCACATTGATTTCGACCGAACTCTTGTCGCAGCGTTTTGTTTGCGACTTGCAGGCCTGCAAGGGCGAATGCTGCGTCCAGGGCGATGCCGGTGCGCCCTTGGAGGAGGACGAACTGCCCGTATTGGAAAAAATTTATCCGCAGGTGCGCCCTTTTATGCGGCCCGAAGGCATCCGTGCGGTGGAGCAACAGGGGCTTTATGTCAAAGACCGCGACGGCGATTGGACCACGCCGCTTATCAACGGTGCCGAATGTGCCTTTGTGGTTTTCGACAACAACCGTATTGCCCTGTGTGCCATTGAAATGGCTTGGCGTGCGGGCCGTATCGATTTTCCCAAGCCCGTTTCCTGTCATCTGTATCCCGTTCGTTTGACCGAATACACCGATTTTACGGCCGTCAATGTGCATCACTGGGATATTTGTTCGCCGGCCTGCGCCTTGGGCGAAAAAATGAATATGCCGCTCTATCGTTTCTTGGAGGAGCCGCTAACGCGCAAATTCGGTTCCGACTGGTATGCCGAATTGGAGGAAGTGGCCCGGGAATGGGCGCAAAACCAACGTTGATTTTTTGACGCTCCGAGCCGCCCTGCGGGCGTCTCTACGCGGCTTCACAAGCCGTCGGGGCGCCGGCGGCGGAATGAAATTCCGCGCCGGCAGCGCAAAATTCAATCGGCCGATACCTCGATGCAAGGGGTTTTGAATTGTTTTACGCCACGGCCGTAAAAACCCGCCGGATTTTTGCGCCGCCGGCCCCGCGCCGAAGGCGCGGCGCCGGCGCTCCTTGTCTTGTTCCGCAAGCTCCGAAGCCCTTTGCCGCATCGCTACGCTCGGCGGCTG
Source organism: Flavobacteriales bacterium (assembly GCA_015494775.1). Taxonomy (GTDB): domain Bacteria; phylum Bacteroidota; class Bacteroidia; order Flavobacteriales; family Flavobacteriaceae; genus JAADED01. Next base: position 14,361 of record WGAP01000101.1, read on the forward strand.
CGGGCTTCTTCGCCTGCTTCGGGAACCTGCGCTTTTTATTAAAAATAAATCGCAAATCATTGAAAATCAATTCAAAATTTAAAATTCAAAATTCATAATTAATCCACGCTTGTTTCCC
>WGAP01000102.1 GCA_015494775.1 Flavobacteriales bacterium
CGCAACGAAGGATTGTCCGACAATGATTTTTGGGTTTTGGCCATCACCACCGGCAGTTTGCCGAAGCCCAGTTTTTCGAACCGGGCCAAATCGGTTTGGGCCTTTCGGGTATAAACCACCTGACCGGCGCCGTAAATTTCGCGCGCAATCCGTTCGATTTTTTCTTTCAAGGGCAAATCGTAATCGTAGAGCGGACGAAAGTTGCGTCCGTTTTCCCGGATTTTTTCCACCACCAAGCGGGCCAAATCCGTCATGCCTTCACCGCCACGAGCCCATCCTTCGGCAACGGCCGTATCCACGCCGCGCGAAGCCAGAGCGTCCGACACGGTTTGCAGTTCGTCTTCGGTATCGGTGGCAAAGCGGTTCAAGGCCACCACGGGTTCCAAACCGAATTTGCGGATATTTTCGATATGTTTGTCCAGGTTGGCCATGCCGCGCAGCAGGGCTTCACGGTCTTTGCCGTCGCCGTGATATTTGAGCGCGCGCACCGTGGCCACGATGACCACCGCTTCGGGCTTCAAGCCGCCATAGACGCTTTTGATGTCAAAGAATTTTTCGGCACCCAAATCCGCACCGAAGCCCGCTTCGGTAACCACGTAATCCGCCAGGCGCAGCCCGGTTTGGGTAGCAATAATCGAATTGGTTCCTTGGGCAATGTTGGCAAACGGTCCGCCATGAATAATGGCCGGATTATGTTCGAGGGTTTGCACCAGGTTGGGTTTGATGGCATCTTTGAGCAGTATGGCCATGGCATCCCGGGCTTTCAGGTCACGGGCAAAAACCGGTTGGCCGGCAAAGTCGAAGCCCACCAAAATATTACCCAGGCGCGCTTTGAGGTCGGCCAGGTCGCGGGCCAGGCAAAGGATGGCCATCACTTCGGATGCGGCGGTGATGTGAAAACCTTCTTCGCGCGGCATGCCGTTGGTTTTTCCGCCCAGCCCGATGACCGTCCGGCGAAGCGAACGGTCGTTCATATCTATCACGCGCTTCCAAAGGATATTGCGCGGGTCCAGGCCCAAACTGTTGCCGTGATGAATATGGTTGTCGATCAAGGCCGAAAGCAGGTTGTTGGCTTTTTCCACCGCCGAAAAATCACCCGTAAAATGCAGGTTGATGTCTTCCATGGGAATTACCTGCGCATACCCGCCGCCGGCTGCACCGCCTTTGATGCCGAACACCGGGCCCAGCGACGGTTCGCGCAGCACCACCACGGCCTTGTGTCCCAACCGGTTGAGTCCGTCATTTAGTCCCACACTGACCGTGGTTTTCCCTTCGCCTGCGGGCGTGGGCGTCATGGCGGTTACCAGAATCAGGTGGCTTTGTTGTTCACGCGCCGGATCGCCGTAACCCAGCGGAATTTTGGCCTTGTAGCGCCCGTAGGGTTCCAAATCTTCTTCGGCAATACCCAGCCGCCGGCCTATTTCGGTAATGGGCAACGGCCTGACCGAACGTGCGATTTCAATGTCCGATAGCGGAGCCATAGCAACGGAATTTGGCCCAAAGATGTTAAAAATTTTCGGGTTTGGATGTGTTTTTTGTTTTTTTGGGCGCCTGGCCGCCGGCATTCGCACAGGCCGCATCCTTTCGCATTCGCTCATGCTGCGGCGTGCTTATGCCGCGCCCACCGGGCTGTCCGCTCAAATGCGCAGGCGGCCCGCTCTTGCCCTGCAAGCGTGGCGGACGTGGCTTCCTCCGGTCGCCCCGCCGCCACGGCAGGCCTGCGGCGCGCCGCATCGCTTCAAGTATAAAGTATTGTAAAAGTTGTAGTTATTTTTGTCGAGAACAAAGCCGGCAATCCGAAGGTATAGCCGTAGCTATGGCGAGGGTTGTCAATGCCGTTATCGGCAAAAAGAACAAAACTTGGTGCGTTATTTTATACTTGAAGCGATGCCTGCGCATAACCGCTCCCATCCCTGGCGCGGGGAACGGAATTCGGCCCGAAACAGCCCTTCGGCCGAAGAAAAAAACCGGTTTTCCAAAACAAAAAAATGTTATAACTTTGCACCGCTCTTTGAGTTCGGGATGTAGCGCAGTCCGGTTAGCGCACCACGTTAGGGACGTGGGGGTCGCAGGTTCAAATCCTGTCATCCCGACTCTTTTTCTTTATATCGGGATGTAGCGCAGTCCGGTAGCGCGCTTCGTTCGGGACGAAGAGGTCGCAGGTTCAAATCCTGTCATCCCGACCAATCCATAACGATATTTCTCCCTGAAACCATTTTGCAAGCAAAATGGTTTTTTTGTTTAAGCATTCCATTATTTCAACCGCAGCAAACAAAGGGATTGTTAATCAAACAGTGTCCTGATTCGTTTTTCGCGCACCGGATTGTTTTTCTTTTGCAAAAATTCAAGCCGGTATTCCAAAGGTATTTTCCCGTCGTTTTCCAAGCGTTCCAAAATCATTTTGTGATAGTCGGGATGAATTTCACAACTGATAAAATTCCTGTCAAGCCGTTTGGCATGCACGATTTCCGAACCGCTTCCGCCGAAATGAATAAACACAAGGTCGCCTTCCTTGGTAGCCGCTTTGAGCAATAACTCAAAAAGCGAAAGCGGAATCTGACACGAATGAAACGTTTTGTCCTTGGAAACGTTTTTGACCAGGTCCGCATAAATCCACGAATAGGGCATCCGCCCCTTATGACCCATTTCGATCCTTTTCCTTATGCGTTTGTCGTTGGGATTTTGATAGGGCTGTGCCACTTGGTCTTTGTAAAAAGCATTGTGCTTGGTCTTTGTAGCATGCAAAATGCTACGATGTGCCGTAGTAAACTTGCGCGGGCTGTGCCCCACATTTGTATTGTAAACCCAAACGTATTCAAACACATCATGGGCGGCTTCATCCAAATATTTGACCCACAAATAAGCATTTTGCTTGGGGTAATTGATGGTAAAAAGATTTCCGGTGGGTTTGAGCACCCGCATGCTTTCGCTGATCAATTCGATATACCAATCGATGTATTCATTCCATTTTTTGGTGTAATTTTTTCCTGCATAATTTATCCCCACATTATAATCCGGATCACTATACACCATATCCACCGAATTGTCCGGCAGTTCTTTCAAAACTTCCAGAACATCGCGATTAAAAACTTTATTGATGTATTTTTCGTCCAACATACGGGCCTATCTTTTGATTAAATTATACTGTGCGTTTTTAATCAACCGGATACTTGCCATATCGGCCGGATCATCAAAAGTGTATTGATAAATCCTGATGACCGATTGTTCCCCTTCTTTTTTCCGCAGTAAATAACAACAATTAATGTCGCTTATCGCCAGTTTGTTTTCCGTTTTCAAATTATGGTAATACAAAAATGGAAAATATAATTGATAAACGGCAAAATTTTCGGGGAAATTGTTTTTGCCTTCGAAAACGGTTACACGGCCGTTGTATTCGGTGGTCAAATCGATTTCCATTTGTAAACCGACGGCTTCGATTTTTTCGTGTCCGATAAAATATGAAAAGGATGTTTTGGTACGCCTTGCCCCGTACATTTTGGGATTGGCAACAATGTCATCATACAGAAAATCGTGAATAATCCTTTGATTAAAACCCACCGACAGAATATTACTCTCGCTCGTGTCAAACTCGTTTAAAATACTTTTGCGGTATTTCCAAGTGTAAATATTTTCCGGTGCAATGGGCTCGAACCGGTGAAACCCCTTGTTTATTCCCTTGACGAATTTATGCTTTCCCTTCCCCAAATGAACAATAAAATAATCATTATCGAGCATAATCCGGGGAAATTTACCCGTATCATCCAATTTGGTCACGTCAAAAGGATTACCGAAATTCAATTTTTTGGCCACATCTTTGACCAGATTATTGTCAAAAACATAATCATTCCGCTTTTGACAATGTTTGAAAATTTCGGTTAAGACTTCTTGTTTTTTGCCCATGAAAATTATTCTTGGAAAACAATGTAAAGATAGGAAGAATTGACCAATACCGAAAAACCCCGAAGGATTAAAGCAAAGATTTTCCTGTCGTTTGCCCAAGCAAATTAACGTTTTGGTTCGGCCTGAATAAAATTCTTCAAATCCTCCTCTCGGAAATTTCCCGTATTTTTGTGCACCGCAGTATTTTTTGCCTATGGCCGTGATTGAACATATCCGCAATTTTTCCATTATCGCCCATATCGACCACGGAAAAAGCACCCTGGCCGACCGGCTGTTGGAATTTACCGGCACCGTGTCCGACCGCGAAATGAAAGAGCAAGTGCTGGACGATATGGACCTGGAACGCGAACGCGGCATTACCATCAAAAGTCACGCCATCCAAATGGATTATCTTTTTGAAGGCCAAAAATACATCCTTAACCTTATCGACACGCCGGGCCATGTGGATTTTTCCTATGAAGTGTCGCGCGCCATTGCCGCCTGCGAAGGCGCCCTGCTGGTGGTGGACGCATCGCAAAGTATTCAAGCACAGACTATCAGCAACCTTTATTTGGCCTTGGAACACGACTTGGAAATTATTCCCATCGTCAACAAGGTGGATTTGCCGGGTGCCAATCCCGAAGAAGTAACCGACGACATTGTGGAACTGCTGGGCTGCGATTACGAAGACGTGATTTGGGCCAGCGCCAAAACCGGCCAAGGCGTGGACAAAATCCTGGAAGCCATCGTCCGGCGTATTCCGCCGCCCCAAGGCGATCCCAAAGCCCCCTTGCAAGCCCTGATTTTCGACTCGGTTTACAATCCCTATCGCGGCATCGAGGTTTATTTCCGCGTGTTCAATGGCCAAATCCGAAAGGTTCAACGGGTCAAATTCGTGGCCACGGGCCGCGAATACGACGCCGAAGAAGTGGGCGTGCTCAAACTGAGCAAAGAGCCGCGTCCGCACATCGGCACGGGCGATGTGGGCTATTTGATTTCGGGCATCAAGGATGCCCGCGAAGTCAAGGTGGGCGACACCATTACCGATGCCGGCAATCCTACGCCCAAACCCATCGAAGGTTTTGAGGAAGTCAAGCCCATGGTTTTTGCCGGACTCTATCCGGTGGACACCGAAGAATACGAAGAACTGCGCACCACGCTGGAAAAATTACGGCTCAACGATGCCAGCTTGACCTTCGAACCCGAATCGTCGGCGGCCCTGGGCTTCGGGTTTCGCGCCGGATTTTTGGGTATGTTGCACATGGAAATCATCCAGGAACGGCTCGAACGGGAGTTCGGGATGAACGTTATTATCACCGTGCCCAACGTGCCCTACCGCGCTTATACCAAAAAAGCCCCGGACAAGCCGGTGGAAATCCACAATCCTTCGCAACTGCCCGACCCCGGCGTGCTCGACCGCGTGGAAGAACCCTACATCAAGGCCACCATCATTACCAAATCCGAATACGTGGGCCCGGTGATGAAATTGGCCATGGAAAAACGCGGCGAAATCAAAAATCAGGTTTACATCACGCCCGAACGCGTGGAACTGACCTTCGATATGCCTTTGGCCGAAATTGTATTCGATTTTTATGACAAACTAAAAACCGTATCGCGCGGTTATGCTTCTTTTGATTATCATCAAATCGGTTTCCGACCGTCGGATTTGGTCAAAGTGGACATTTTGCTCAACGGCCAACCGGTGGATGCGCTTTCGGCCTTGGTCCACCGCGACCGCGCCTACGAAATCGGCCGGCGCATGGTGAGCAAGCTCAAAGAACTGATTCCGCGCCAACAATTCGACATTCCCATTCAGGCGGCCATCGGCTCACGCATCATTGCCCGCGAAACCGTCAAAGCCCTACGCAAAGACGTAACGGCCAAATGCTACGGCGGCGATATTTCGCGTAAGCGAAAATTGTTGGAAAAACAGAAGAAGGGTAAAAAACGTATGCGTCAAATCGGTAAGGTTTCCATCCCGCAATCGGCCTTTATGGCGGTGTTGAAATTGAAGGACTAAAAAGCTTTTTTTATCTCGGGATTTTACTGCATGTTTTTTTTGTTCCGGATAAATTTTATTTATGACCAATTGATTTATTCAATCGTATTTAATCCTACAAAAAGCCGTATTTTTGGATGAAAATTTAGTATAACCCATGATGAAAACCTTTCGATTGACCCTTCGACGTATTGGATTCTTGTTGTTTGTGGCAATATTTTCGGGCTTTTTTATTGCCGGCTGCGGAACGTCCAAAAACGCCCCGCAACCCGAAGCCAAAGCAAAGGCGCAAACGAGCGCGGAAAGTCCGAAAAAATTCGTTGTTCGCACCATTGCCTTTTATAATCAGGAAAATTTGTTCGACACCATCGACGACCCCAAAATTCGAGACGACGATTTTACGCCCAAAGGAAGCTACGCCTGGACCGGCGAGCGTTACCGGCACAAAATCCACAATATGGCCAAGGTCATTTCCGGCATCGGACGTGAACAAACCGGTATTCCACCGGTCATTTTGGGCGTGGCCGAAGTGGAAAACCGCAGCGTAATGGAAGATTTGGCCAACGATCCCCAACTCAAACCCTATCATTACGGCATCATTCATTTCGATTCGCCCGACCACCGCGGTATCGATGTGGGTTTGTTCTATATGAAAGGCGTTTTCAACCCTACACGGGCACAAGTTTTCCCCTTGAAAATTTATGACGACCAGGGACGAAGGATTTACACCCGCGATGTGTTATTGGTTTCGGGAAATATGGACGGCGAAGAATTGTTTATCATCGTCAACCACTGGCCTTCGCGTCGCGGCGGCGAAGCGCGTAGCCGTCCCTTGCGTATGGCGGCGGCCCGCTTGGATATGAAAATCATCGACAGCATTCAACGCGAGAATAAATTTGCCAAAATCATCATGATGGGCGATTTGAACGACGACCCCGACAGCCCCAGCGTCAAGGAAGTGCTACGCGCCAAAGGCAAAAAAGCCGACGTGCAATCCGGCGGATTGTATGCGGCCATGGAACATTTCTACCGGGCGGGCATAGGCACTTTGGCCTACCGGGACAGCTGGAACCTGTTTGACCAAATCTTTGTCAGCTATCCGTTAATCCAAGGAACCGTCGGGCGGCAAAAGGATTATTCGACCTTTAAATTGTGGAAAAGCGGCATCTATAACAAAACCTTTTTGACCAACCGCAAAGGTGCTTTCAAGGGTTATCCGTTCCGCACCTATGCCGGCGGACAATATTTGGGCGGATACAGCGACCATTTTCCCACTTACATTATTCTGATTAAACAAATCAACTGAGCGCCCTATGGCCATCGTGGCAATTGTAGGACGGCCCAACGTGGGTAAATCGGCTTTGTTCAACCGGCTTATCGGTGAGCGCAAGGCCATTGTGGACGATATGGAAGGCGTAACGCGCGACCGCATTTACGGCCGTTCGGACTGGAACGGCAAGGAATTTACCGTGATCGACACCGGCGGCTATGTGGAAGGTTCCGACGATGTATTCGAAAAGGAAATCCGCGACCAGGTGCAACTGGCCCTGGACGAAGCCGATGTTATCCTGTTCGTGACGGACAGCCAAAGCGGCATTACGCCCTTGGACGAAGAAGTGGCCCGTTTGCTGCGCCAAACCCGCAAGCCCGTTTTGCTCGTGGTCAACAAGGTGGACAATACCAAACGCCAGGACGATGTGTGGGAATTCTACAACCTGGGGTTCGACCTTGTTTTTCCGGTGTCGGCCATCAACGGCAGCGGAACAGGGGAACTTTTGGATACTTTGGTGGAAAAATTACCCGATGAAAAAGAAGCGGAAAACGAAGACGGCATTCCCGTGTTTACCGTAGCCGGACGGCCCAATGTGGGCAAATCGACCTTTATTAATACTTTGTTCGGCGAAAAACGAAACGTGGTTTCGGACATTGCCGGCACCACGCGCGACACCGTGCGTTGGCGCTACAATAAATTCGGTCGCACTTTTGATATTATCGACACTGCCGGAATGCGGCGCAAAAAAAAGGTCAATGAAGATGTGGAATATTATTCGGTGCTTCGCGCCGTTCGGGCCATCGAACAATCCGATGTGGTACTGCTGATGATTGACGCCACCCAAGGCATCGAAAGCCAGGATTTGCGCATATTCGACATTGCCCGCCGCAACAACAAGGGCATTGTGATATTGGTAAACAAATGGGACAAGCTGGAAAAGGATACGCACACGGCCCGGGATTATGCCCGGAATATTCGCGAACGCATTGCACCCTTTACGGATGTGCCCGTCGTGTTTATGTCGGCCCTGAACAAGCAGCGCATTTTGAAAGCCATCGACGAAGCCCTGCACGTGGCCGTAAACCGGCGGCGCAGAATCAAAACATCGGAACTCAACGAGGTATTACTACCCGTCGTGAAACAAAATCCACCGCCGGCGGTCAAGGGAAAGTATATCAAAATCAAATACATCACCCAACTGCCCACCTACACGCCCAAGTTTGCCTTTTTTGCCAACCTGCCGCAATATGTGAAGGAACCCTACAAGCGTTTTGTGGAAAACCAAATCCGCCAACACTGGGATTTTACGGGTGTGCCCGTCGAAATCTTTTTCCGTAAAAAATAAGCGATGAGCGCTCCCATCCAGGACGGCTTAATTTTCCTGACCGGCCTTTTGGCGGGTTTTATGAACACGCTGGGCGGCGGCGGTTCGTCTTTGATTTATCCGCTACTTATTTTTCTGGGACTCGGTCCGCATCAGGCGGTGGGTTCGGCGCGGCTTTCGTTCCTGGCGCAGGGATTTTTCGGGGCCTACGGCTACCGCAAGCGGGGGCATTTTTTGATGCCCTTCGGCCTGTATGCGGGCATGGCGGCCATGGCGGGCGCTTTTGTGGGTGCGGCGGCCGGATTGGCGGTGCCGCCCTTGGCCTTTAAGCGCATCATTGCCCTGGTGATCGCCTTGGTCAGTTTGACGGTGCTTTTCGGGTTGGATTTTGAAGGTTCGGGTGAGAAGCCGGCCAAGGGTTTGGCGTTAAACGTTTTGCTTTTCTTTTTCCTGGGCATGTATAGCGGATTTATCCAAACGGGCCTGGGTTTCTTGATTTTAGCTGTTCTGGCAGGACTCAACCGGTTGAACATCCACCGGGCCAACAGCGTCAAGGCCATGGTGATTTTGCTTTCGGGCATTCCTTCGCTGCTGATGTATGCGGCGGCCGGACAAGTGGTTTGGCCTGCGGCCGTTTGGCTTGCCGCCGGCATGGGCGCCGGCTCGTTCCTGACCGCTTATTTTTCGGTCCGGTGGCCCGAACGGACGGTCAAATAC
>WGAP01000103.1 GCA_015494775.1 Flavobacteriales bacterium
GCAAAGCGTTCAAAGCGATTGATCAACGTATCGATACGGTTGGGAATATATTGCGGAAAGGCCTTGGCCGCCAGGAAATACATCAACAAACCCAGCAATCCGAGCAAACCGGCATACAGGAATTTTTTAAATCCGTAACCGCCCAAAAACAGCAACAAGGCATTGAGCGATAAAATAAGCAGGGCCGTTGAGTTGTTATAGACAACCACCGCGCCCACCAGCAAACCCAACCAAATCCAATACCGGCGTAAATCGTAGCCGAAATCGGTTTTACGGTTTTTGATTTTGTCCGTGTAAAACGCCGTAAACATCAATGAAAACGTAAGCGCCATTATCGAAGGTTGAATGCTTATCGGCCCGAAACGCAACCACCGGCGAACATTTTCCACACCCGCCGACTGGCCGAAAATATCGGTAACGAAAACCAATATGATCATCAACCAAAGCAGCGGATAAGCATATTTTTTATAATACGATACGTTTATATAACTGCTCCCGAAAAAGATGGCCACACCGATAGTTACAAGGGCGAAATGTTTCATCAAATAATAACTCGCTCCGTGCACCCCGTAATGATTAATCAGGTTGCTGCTGGTGCTGAATGCCGCGGCAAAGGAAATAAGCACGAGCAATGCGCCCAGAATCAGCAGTGTCCGGTCGGCATAGCGTTGCAATCGGTTGAAATGTCCGATGATATCAATCATAGGGCGTTTTGTTCGATATTTTTCAGGATTCGAATAAATTGTTTTCCGGCATCCGGGGCATCCATTCCGCAAGGGCGCGCGGTGCCCGGTGAAAACAACACGCGGCTGCCGGGTTTGGCCACCCGCAAGGCCCAACGAACGGCATCGTCCAGATGGCGGGCATTCGAAACGGGAATACGCGAGCCGTAAAGCGCGTCCAAACGTCCCGCCGCAGCACCGCAAGCCACAATATGATGGGTTTTATATACCATAACCGGACTTAATTCTTCCCAGGCAAGGCCGGCATTGTCGTTACACACGATCCATACCAACGGCCCGCGGGAACGGTTAAGCGCGTAATACACGCTGTTGATGGTGGTGGCCAAAGCATCGTTGATAAACTCCACCTGCCCGATGCGTGCCACCTTTTCCAGGCGACCCGGCACGGCCTGTGAAGCAAAAGCTCCGGCATAAGGAAATCCGCCGCGGGCCGAAAACATCTTGTCGATATAATGCGGATAACGAACGTTTTCGCGACGGGAAATAACGGGTTTGATGATTTTAATTTCCATAACCTTCCTTTTTTTAGCGGACTTTTAGTAAAACAATGCTTACTACGGCCAACAGCATGGCCACAATCCAAAACCTGACAACGATTTTGTTTTCGTGCAAGCCCAATTTTTGGTAATGATGATGCAAAGGCGCCATACGGAAAATCCGTCGCCCTTCGCCATAGCGTTTCCGTGTGTATTTGAAATAATACCGTTGCATCAGCACCGAAACCGTTTCGGCCAGGAATATTCCGCCCAACACGGGCAGGAGCAATTCTTTGCGGATAAAAATGGCAATCACGGCGATGATGGCGCCCAAGGTCAAACTGCCCGTATCGCCCATAAACACATAAGCGGGAAAGGTGTTATACCACAAAAAGGCCAGGGTAGCGCCCAGAATGGCACTCAGGAATACCGATATTTCGCCCACGTGCGGGATATACATAATGTTCAGGTAATCGGCAAAGAACATATTGCCCGACAGCCAGGCCAATATGGCCAACGCGCCGATGGAAATGGCCGAGGTTCCCGCCGCCAGTCCGTCCAGCCCGTCGGCCAGGTTGGTGCCGTTGCTCACGGCCGTTACGATAAAGGTTACGGCTATGGCAAACAAGAGTAATTGAGCCCAAACTTTATTGCGTAGCGGTTTGGGTAATAACCATTTGTAATTAAATTCGTTGTTTTTGATCAAAGGAATGGTGGTCATCAAACTTTTACGCGGCGGTTCGAAGGCGGTTTTGAAAGTGCGTTCGGCCGGAGGAATATGGTAGCGTTTGGGACGAATGGTAATATCGGGATGGAAATAAATAATCAGGGCGATAATAACACCCAAACTCACTTGGCCCATGATTTTGAATTTACCGCGCAGGCCCGCTTTGTCTTTTTTGATGGTTTTGATATAATCGTCGATAAAGCCGATAAGTCCGATCCAGATTAGGGTCAGGATAAGAATTTGAATATAAATATTGGTCAAATCGTTGAACAACAATACGCCCACCAGCGTAGAACCGATGATTATCAATCCCCCCATCGTAGGTGTGCCTTCCTTGCTTTTTTGACCTTCGAGGCCCAGGTCGCGCACCGTTTCGCCCAATTGTTTGCGTTTGAGGTAGGCGATGATTTTTTTTCCGTATAAGATACCCACCAAAAAAGCCGTTACAAAGGACATGGCCGACCGGAAGGTGAGATAGCGGAACAATCCTTCGCCCGGAAAATCGTAGTGTGCACTCAGATATTCAAACAGGTGATAGAGCATAATTTCAGTTTTTTACTTTATTCGAAAGATATTTTTGCAACACTTCGCGGTCGCTAAACGGATGTTTTTCGGTTCCGATGATTTGATAATCTTCGTGTCCTTTGCCGGCCACCAGGATGACGTCGCCGGGGCGGGCATACATGACGGCCGCTTTGATGGCTTGTTCGCGGTCGGGAATGGTGAGGGTTTTGTATTGCCATTCCTGCGGGATGCCTTCCAGCATTTGATCGAGGATTTGCCCGGGATCTTCGGTGCGCGGATTGTCGGAAGTGAGGATAAGCC
>WGAP01000104.1 GCA_015494775.1 Flavobacteriales bacterium
GCAAATAATTATCGTCGGGTGTGGTATTTATACCGATAACACCGTTATCTTTGATGCGAACGCGTTCGGTGTTATTGGTTTTGATAATCAACGGTTGTGCATCGGTGGTGCCGAGAAATTCGGTGCCAGAGGTCCCGCTATTCCCTGCCAAGAGCCAGGATTTTCCTGCCGGTTGCAGACGCACCCAGGATGTGCCGTCGTAGTAATAAAACGAGTTGTCATCCGTAACGTAAACCGTCAAACCCGTGGCGGGCGACGAAATGGCATCCCGTTCGGAAGCCGTCATTCGCGGAATAAGCAAACCCTGTGTGGTAGATTGTACGTCCAGCATGGCCGAACCGTCGGGATCCGAACCCGAAGTGTTGATGGCCACTTGTGCCGTGCCGCTAATTATGCCACTAACCAGTACAAACAAAAAAATGAATCTTTTCATAGCGAAAAAATTTTTACAAAGATAATATAATTTTTAAAAATGCAAGGATATTACTAAATTTTTATTGTTTACAAAATTTTTAGATTAAATAAATAGGAATTTAATAATTGAATAATTTCAAAAAATCAGCTAATATGCAAAAAAGACGACCCCGGAGCGAGGTCGTCTGTTTTATAAAATATTTATTATCAATATTTTACATTTGCGGAGCTCTCGGATGCGGTCTGTTCAATCGGCCGGGGCGTGGTCGGGTTTTATGCTTTTTGGGATGTACAAGGGTCAATTCGTTGATGATGTTCTTGGCGCCGCCGTATTTGTCAATAACGAACAAAACGTAGCGAATATCCACAATAATGCTGCGCGAAATTTCGGGGCGGTAATAAATGTCTTCCATCACGCCTTCCCATACGCCGTCAAAGGCCAGGCCCACCAAATTGCCGTGCGCATCCATCGTAGGACTACCCGAATTGCCACCGGTAATATGGCAAGTGGCCAACCAATCCGTAACCAGCGTACCGTCCACATTTTTGTAGGGGCCGTAGTCCCGTTTTTTGTACAGTTCAATAAGTTTGGGCGGCACGTCGAATTCCGGGTCGCCGGGGACATATTTCTCCATCACGCCGTAGAGGTGGGTAAAGGGCTTGTAAACCACCGCATCGCGGGGCCGGTAGCCGCGAACGCTTCCGTAGGAAACGCGCATGGTAAAGTTGGCATCGGGGGCAAAAACCTTTTCGGGAAAGGCTTCCATTTGCGCCTTCAAGTAAAGCCGCATATAATGGTCGATTTTTTCTTGCAACCTATGCATGGGCATCATGGCTTTTTGACGGAAATACATATCTTGTTCGTTAATCAATCCGATGCCCGGGTCGCTTTCGATGGCTTTGACGAATTTCTTGGCCGACAGTCCGAAAAGTTTTTTGATTTCTTCGGGCTTGCCTAATAGGGATTTATCATAAACCACCCGGGCCAGGAAATCCGTTCCTTGTGTCCGGGCTATTTTCAGGAAATCGGGCGAGATAAATTCCCGGGGGATTTTTTCCACATACAATTGCATCAACGAGGCAAAAACTTCCCTGTCCACCTTGGGCGCGTAGGATTTGAGCACTTCATTTTCCAAATAATCCGCATAATCTTTTTTGTAATGTTTAAATGCCTTTTTGTCGGCCTTTGTCCTGCTGTAAAGCGAAACCAAAATGCTGTAAATCTGCAAGGCGTCGGCATTGCGGTAAAAGATTTCGCGGTGCATATCGGCGGCCACTTGGTATTTTTCGATTTGGGCATATAATTTTTTCAGTTCGGGCAATATGTTGCCGTATTTGGCCTTCAATGCCGGATTGGCATCGATACGCCGTTGGAATTCCTTTTCGAATTTTTCCTTGGCTTCAACGGCATGGAATTTTTTCAAGCCCTTGCTTTCGCCTATCCAAAACTTCCAGTAATTGGCCAGGGAGGCATGCTTGGAAGCCAGTTTGAGTTTCAGGGCCGGGTCTTGCTTCATAAAATTATCCATAATACCCAACGTGCGCTCGCGCACGGCCACACGGGCCGGGTCGCGCAAATCCTGAATTTGTTTTACGGCATAGGATGTCAGGTATTCGTTGGTGCGTCCGGGGAAGCCCATAATCATTACAAAATCCTGCGGGGCCACGCCATCGAGGGAAATTTTCAGGAAGCGGGCAGGATGGAAGGGTTTGTTATTCTTACTGTATTCGGCAGGTTGATTGTCGGGGCCGGCATACACGCGGAAAATCGAAAAGTCACCCGTGTGGCGGGGCCACATCCAGTTGTCGGTATCGCCGCCGAATTTTCCGATGGACTCGGGTGGGGTGCCCACCAGGCGCACATCGGGATATTCGGTGCTGACAATCAGGTAGTATTTGTTGCCTTTGAAAAAGGGTTTGATTTGGTAACGAACGAATTTTTTTTCGGGCAATTTTTTCAGGTAAGCATCGATGTTTTTATCCACCAGGGATTGGCGCTTACGCGGTTCCAAGGTGTCGGGAATGCCTTGCAGGATTTGTTCCGTTACATCGCGGATGTCGTTGACCACATAGATGGACAAATCCACGGGAATTTCTTCGTCGAACGAACGGGCCCAAAAACCGTTTTTCAGGTAATTGTGTTCCAGCGTCGAAACCGAAACGATGGCTTCGTATCCGCAGTGATGGTTGGTAAACACCAGTCCTTTGTCCGACACGAACTCACCGGTGCATCCGTTGCCCAATTGCACAACGGCGTCTTTGAGTGCGGCCTTGCGGGTGTTCCATATGTCGCCGGCATCCAATTGCAAGCCCATGGCGTGCATGTCGTCGATAATCCGGTCGATGGTATTGGGCGGCCACATGCCGCCTTCGCCTTTTTGGGCATGTAGCCCCACGAAGAAAAATAAAATGAGCAGGGAAAACAATCGTTTCATGGCAAATATCAATTTTAATTTCGTTACCAAAGTTAAGGTTTTTTCCGCGTCTGCATATGGTTTTTGTTTTTGTGGATTTCATTAGGAATTTTGGCTTGTCCTTCGGTTAAATGCGTTACGCTTTGCCTCCTTTTTGGCATAAAATCCGCCATTCGTCCCATATTTTAACTTTTTAAATCCCTTTACTATCAAATTTTTTTCATATTTTTATGCAAAATTCCGTATTTTATGAAATCCAAACCGCTATTTGTGCTACTGATTTTCCTGCTTTGGAGCGCGGGTAGCACCTATTGGTACGTATGCCGTATCAAGGGTTTTTGTCCGCCCCGGCAGGAACAACAAACCACGGCTCCCGCGCCGCAACCGGCCCCCGAGCCGGCTCAACCCGCGAAAGTGGAAAAACCTTTCCTTACTTTCGACCGCAACGATGCCGTTCCGCACATCAACAACGATTCGTTGTGGAAACTCAATATCCGAAAGGTTTTGCAACAGGCAGGCGAAGGTTTGCGCTTGCAAATCACGGCGCCTTATTATGCCGGCGAAACCAATTCCACATCCTACGCCAATCTCGGACTGGCCCGCGCGGACCGGCTCAAAGCGCTTTTGGCCACGCTGACCGACACGTCCAAGGTGATGATCGCAGCGCGTAAACTTTCGGATTCGGCCGACATTCCCGGCTTTTTCAACGGCTTCGACCAAACCTTCGGCTGGGTTACCTACAATAAATTCGTTCACGAGGAATCCGGAAAAACGCTCATTTATTTCCCTTTCAATTCCGACAAAGAAATCCGCAATCCGCAAATCGATGCTTATTTGGACCGTTTGGCCGGCCAAATCAAAGCCGACCCGCAAATGCGTCTTAAAATCACCGGCCACACCGACAATATCGGCAAGGCCGAAACCAATCTGTGGACGGGCATGCAACGCGCCAAGCGTATTCGCGATATTTTAGTGCGCAAAGGTGCCGATGCTTCGCGTATTCAAACGGCTTCCGAAGGCGAAAAACATCCCATTGCTTCCAACGCCACGCGCGAAGGCCGCCGCAAAAACCGTCGTGTAGAAATTCAAATAATCCGATAATCAATCCCAAAAAAACGCAATCTTATGAATATTTTAGTTTCAGGTTTGTTCAGCGCCGCGGAATCCTACGGCAAATCCACGGCCTTTTTCGAAATCATTTTGATGCTACTGGTGGCCTTTTTGTTGGGTTGCCTGTTTCACCGCTTGATGTCCCGTTCGGCCAAAGGCACGGATTGGGAAACTAAATACAAGGATTTGGAAAGCCAACACGGCTTGTTGGAAAAACGTTTCAGCCAATTGCAATCCGAAAACCGCAAGCTGACCGAGGATTTGGACAATTGTGTGCATAAACTCAAAGAAACGGGTGCTCCGGGCTACGGCTTGGTGCAAACGCCCGCCAAAACTCCGCAGCGCAAAGACGATTTGAAAAAAATCGAAGGCATCGGGCCCAAAATCCAACAGCTGCTCAACGAGCGCGGCATTTACACCTTCGAGGATTTGGCTGCTGCACGCGTCGAGGATTTGGACGCCATTCTGCGCGAGGCGGGCCCGCGTTTCCGGGTTCACACGCCCGAAAGTTGGCCGCTCCAAGCGCGTATGGCCGCCGACGGCCGTTGGGACGAACTCAAAGCTTGGCAGGAGGAACACAAATACGGTCGCTTGTAAGCACGCCGGAACGTTAAACGAATAGTCCCTTACGGGTATCGACTTATCCGTAAGGGATTTTTTTGGGCGCCCGGTCGCTCACGTTCGGGGCCCCGCCGGCGGGCGAATGCCCGCGGCGGATGGCCGGACGATTGAATTTAGGTCGGTGGCCCTGCCCCGCGGCTTCGCCGCGGGGCAGGGCTTTCAATTGATTTTCAAATGTTTACGTCCGGCCATCCGCCCGGCGCGCTGACGCGCGCCGCGGCGGGGCCACGGACGCTGCTTCAAGCGGCGGAGCGCTTTCGCATCGTCCGTTTCCTCACGCGTTGCAGCAAGCATAAAATGTCGGATAAGTCGAAGTTATTTTTGTCGAGAACAAAGCCGGCAATCCGAAGGCATAGCCGTAGCTATGGCAAGGATGGTCAATGCCGTTATCGGCAAAAAGAACAAGACTTGGTGTGAAGGTTTTATGCTTGCTGCAACGCCGAGCGCCCGCCGGGCTGTCCGCTCGAATGCGGCTTGTCGGCTCGCTGCTTTTGCGCGGGCGCGCGTGCCGCGCGCCCGCGCCCGCCCGTGCGTGGGGCTTCCGCCGGTCGCCTCGTATGTTTGCAGCATGAAAAATTTTATAATTTTGTTTACATCCGAAACAAAAGGGAAAGA
>WGAP01000105.1 GCA_015494775.1 Flavobacteriales bacterium
CAAACCCGCCGATATTGACGCAGTAATCGTAATCGCCGAACAGCATCCGGTCGCCAATGGGCACCAACGGAGCTCCCTGGCCGCCCAAGGCCACATCCTGGCGTCGAAAATCACAAACCGTGGTTATTCCGGTGCGTGCGGCAATATGCGCTCCACTACCGATTTGCAAGGTATAACCTTGTTCGGGCGCATGGAAAATCGTTTGCCCGTGCGAGGCAATCAGGTCAGGGCGCGGTGCACCGGTTACTTCCAGGAAAAGGTTTACCCTGTCGCCGATAAAATAGCCGTATTCGGCATCCAAACGGGCCAACTCCCTGCCCGGGGCTTTGTAGGCATCGCGCAAGGATTTTATGCGTGCCGGTTCATAACCGTAGGTTTCGGTGGCCAGGAAGCGATAATTTTTGGGATTGTCGTCGTCAAAATCCACCAGGGCCAAATCCAATCCGTCGAGCGATGTGCCGCTCATTATCCCTAATACTTTCATGCAGATGGTGTTTTACGCGTATTTTCCAACAAAAAACGGGCATGTTCCAAGGCCGTGGGCGAGGGCGGCTTGCCTTCGAGCATTTCGGCGATTTCGTTGATGCGCCCTTCCTTATCCAAGGCCTTGATGCGCGATAATATTTCGCCGTTTTGTTCCACTTTGAACACTTTGAAATGACGATCGCCCGCCACGGCAATTTGCGGCAAATGGGTGATGAGCACGATTTGCACATTGCGGCTCATGGTGGCAAAAAGTGCGGCCATTTTACGGGCCACATCGCCCGAAACGCCCGTATCGATTTCATCGAACACCAAAGTAGGCCAACCGGCACTTCGGGCCACCAGGGTTTTAAAGGCCAACATAAGCCGCGATATTTCACCGCCCGAAGCCCGCTTGCGTATATCGCCATAGGTTTGTCCCTTGTCGGACGAAAGCAGGAATTCAGGCCGGTCGATGCCCGCTTCGTCGGGTTCGTCCGATATGTTCAAAATGATTTTTATCCGGCTGTGTTCCATGCCCAAATCCTTCAAGAGTCCGTGCACGTATTTTTCGATTTCGGGAATGGCATTGCTACGTTTTTCGTGCAGTGTTTGCGCTGTTTGACGAACGGCGGTTTCCAGCTTGGCGATTTGTTTTTTCAGTAGGAGCAAACGTTCGTCCAATCGGCCGAAATCTTCGGTTTCCGTTTCCCAGTTTTCTTTCAAGGCCAATAATTCGTCTTTGGTTTGGACGCGATGTTTGGTCATCAGCCGGAAATATTCATCCAATTGGTGGCGCAATCGTTGGGCTTCGTCATCGTCCATCCACCGGAAATCGTCGGCCGTACGGTTCAGTTCGAGCAAAACATCGTTCAGTTCGGCCATAATGCCGTCCCAACGGTCGGCCAAATCGGTTAATTGTTCATGGTCATCGGTTATGCGGTCGAGCAAGGCGCGTGCTTCGGTAAGCCGGGGCATAATGCCGGCGGTTTCGTCGTCGAACAGTTGGCGGATTTGCGTCAAAGTTTCCAGGATGCGTTCGCGGTTTTCGTAGGATTTCAATTGTTCCTCGGCCTGTTCGATGTCCAAATCCCAATCCAAGCCGTTGAGTTCGTCCAATTGAAATTGGCGGTATTCGGCATTTTGTTGCAGTTGCGCATAGCGTTCCGATAGTTCGGCATATTCGGCTTGCGCTTGTTTCCATTGCCGGTATAATTGACGGTATTCGTTCAGCAAATCCTTGTTTCCGGCCACGGCATCCAATATGGAAAGCCGGAAATCCTTGCGTTGGAGCAGCAGGTTTTGGTTTTGGGAATGAATATCCACCAACCGGTTGCCTAACCGTTCCAGGGTTTCGAGCCGAACGGGCGTATCGTTGATAAAAGCCCGCGATTTTCCCGAAGGGAGCAATTCCCGCCGGATGATGGTTTCGGGTTCGTAATCCAAATCTTCCGCTTCGAAAAAAGGTTGCAAATCATAAGCGGAAATATCAAAAACGCCTTCCACGGTCAGCTTGCGGGATTTGTCGCGGATGAGCGAGGTGTCGGCCCGTTTGCCCAGGATGAGCGAAAGCCCGTTGAGCATAATGGATTTACCTGCACCGGTTTCGCCCGTAATCACGTTCAGCGCCGGCGAAAAATCCATATCCATCCGGTCGATAAGGGCCAAATTACCGATGTGCAATTGTTTGATCATCAGGTTTTTTTCTTTTGTTTTTCGGCGGCGGGAAACAAGACGTTATTCAAAATCAAACGGTAACCGGGCGAATTGGGGTGGAGGCGGAGGTCGGTTTTGGGGTCGCCCACCTTGTGCTTGTAGTCTTCGGGGTCGTGTCCGCCGTAGAAGGTAAACATGCCTTTGCCTTTCTTGCCGTGGATGTATTTGGCTTCGCCGTTCCAAGGTGTAACGGCCAGGATAATCACGTTGGGTTTAATCGTTTTGGGATTAAAAGCCGTGGTTTGTCCGTAAAAGCCCTTGATCAGGTCGGTATGGTCTTGGGTGAGCATGGTGGGCACGGGGTCGTATTTGGCCGAAAAGGTTTTGAGTTCGAAATAATCGTGGTCTTTGGGCACGTTGCGCACCGGCGTGGTGTCGATATTGGAAAATTCATAGACCATAGGGTCGGTTTCCAGGATAAAATTTTCGAAAGCAAAAGTTTGACCGAAATCCAATTTATCCTGATAATCGGGTTCCGATGGGTCGCCGTCGAACATGGGTTCGCAGATGTCGGTATCGTGGGCGGCCAAGGCGATGTCGAAAGTATCGGTGGCCGAGCACATGGCAAACATAAAGCCGCCGCCTACGACAAAATCACGGATTTTTTGGGCTACGGCCAATTTGAGTTTGGATACTTTGGCAAAGCCCAAGCGATGGGCCAATGCTTCCATTTCGCGTTTGCGCTGCACATACCAGGGTGCCGTCCGGTAGGCGGCATAAAAGCGCCCGTATTGGCCGGTAAAATCTTCGTGGTGCAGGTGAAGCCAATCGTATTTGACCAAATCGCCGCGCAGGACTTCTTCGTCGTAAATCACGTCGTAGGGAATTTCGGCATAGGTCAAGGCCAAGGTAACGGCGTCGTCCCAGGGCATTTTGTCCTTGGGCGAATAAACGGCGATTTTGGGTGCTTTTTCCAGGGTTACGGCATGGGTATTCCGGGCCGGACTTTCCACATCTTCGAGGATTTGTCCGGCTTGGACATCGGTAATTTCTTCGAAAGTAATGTCCTTTACCGTGGCTTCGTTTTTGAGCTCACCGGTGGAAGGCATCAAAAAGGAACCGCCGCGATAGTTGAGCAACCATTTGACTTTGATACCTTTGGTCAGTGCGTGGTAAACAAGGCCGTAGGCCTTCAAGTGTTGATGTTGGGTTTCGTCCATGGGCACGAGCAGCCATGCCGCACGTCCGGTATGCAGCATTATTAGGAACAAAATCCAACCCAAAATGAATTTAGAACGGAACATCACCATCGGGATTTTTATCGGGTGAATCGCCATTATCATCCGCTCGGTCAAAGGCCTGGTCGGTATCGGGGAGATTGTCCGAAATATTTTCCGGCAGTCCGTGATTGATTTTCGAATCCAATACCTGCGGGGCATTTTGTTGGTAATCAATATCCAGGAAGCGACCGTGGTTTTTAAAGAACCACATTCGTATGGAACCCGTGGCGCCGTTACGGTGCTTGGCTATGATGAGTTCCACCTGATTGTCGGTGGGGCCTTCGGGTTCGCGGTCCCATATCGTTATGTTATAGTAATCGGGACGATAGAGGAAAGTAACGATGTCGGCATCCTGTTCGATGGCCCCCGATTCGCGCAGGTCGGAAAGCTGGGGCCGGCGGTGTTGCAGGTCTTTATAGCGGTCTTCCACCTTACGCGAAAGTTGCGACAGGGCCACAATGGGGATGTTCAATTCCTTGGCCAGGGCTTTCAGGTTACGCGAAATGGTGGATATTTCCTGTTCGCGGTTGCCGGGTTTCATATTGCTGGACACGTGCATCAGTTGCAGGTAGTCGATAAAGATGATTTGAATATTTTCCTTGCTTTTGAGCCGGCGGGCCTGGGCGCGCAGGTCGAAAATGGTCATGTAGGACGTGTCGTTGATAAAAAGTTTGGGATGTTCGCTGATTTCTTTGATTTTATCGTTCAAACGTTCCAATTCTTCCTGGGTGAAATTACCCGAGCGGAATTTGGATGCATTGATTTGGGTTTCGTTGGCCAAAATCCTTTTGAGCAATTGTTCGGCCGACATTTCCAGCGAAAAGAATGCCACGGCCATATCGTGGTCGAAGGCGATGTTGCGCGCCATGTGGAGGGCAAAGGCCGTTTTACCCATTGAAGGGCGGGCGGCCAGAATAATCAGGTCGCCGCGTTGCCAGCCCGAGGTGATGCGGTCCAGGTCGGCAAAGCCCGAGGGCACACCGGGCAGTTTGGATTCCTTGGTGATTTCTTCGATTTCGTTGCGCACGCGTATCAGGATGTTGTCCACCGGTTCGGCGTCTTGTTTCATGGTGCCTTGCGATACGCCGTAGATGTTTTGTTCGGCCTTGTCGAGGATGTCGAAAACGTCTTTGGTGTCGTCGTAGGCATCCTTTTTCATGTCGTGGGAGACCTCGATCATTTTGCGGCGCATGTATTTTTCCAGCAATATGCGTGCATGGTGTTCGATATGCGCCGAGGATGTTACTTTGCGTGAGAGTTCCAGCAGGTAATATTCGCCGCCCGCTTCGCGCAGTTTGCCCATGGATTCCAACTGCTTGCGCACGGTGAGCAGGTCGATGGCGCCCGATTGGTCGAAAAGCGAAACAATGGATTGAAAAATGATTTGGTGTTTGGGCTCGTAAAAAATTTCGGGCCGCAGCATATCAATCACATCGTTTACGGCACGGCTATCGATGAGGATGGCGCCCAGCACGGCCTGTTCCACATCCACGGCTTGGGGCGGAATTTCGGGTTGTCCCGTAAACAAATTGGCGGAACGCGGGGTGCTATTTTTTTGCGGTTCGGGATTTTTGGCTTCCATGGGCTTGGGGTTTGGCATAAAAATACAAGTCGTGATCGTCGATGCGGAGGTTCAAATATTGTTCCAAATCCTTGCGGATGGCATCGATGCGCGGGTCGCAGAATTCGATTATCCGGTCGATGCTTCCGTCGGGCCGAAGGACGATGACATGGTCGTGTTGGTTGTTGTATAAGCTTTTTTCGTAGAAGGCGGCTTTGTCGGAAAATTGGTGTTTACGAATCAGTCCGGCGGCCAAAAGCAGTTCCAAAGTGTTGTAAACGGTGGCGCGGCTCATGTGCATACCGCGTTTTTTGATGGATTTGTAAATACTTTCCACGTCGAAATGGCCGTCGGTATTGTAAATGGTTTCCAATATCGTAAAACGTTCGGGGGTTTTACGATGGTGATTTTCGGTGAGAAATTTGGCAAAGCGCTCCCGTATGTGAAGCAAAACTTCCTTGTGTGCCATCCGCGGAATTTTAGCCTATAAAATTACTCCATTCGGGCATAACGGCCAAATGATTTTTTGTTGATTTTTCTTTTCATTATTGCGTGCGCTACCGGTTTTACAATAGCGGGAAGGGGCGAGAAAATGTTTATTTTTTATGTGCGTTCCGGGAACCTGCGGCTTCCGGGGGCCGACGCCAAGGCCGCGCCTTGTTTCCCTCCACGGCTCCACAAGCCGGCGCGCCTTGCAAGCGGCGGCGCTTGTCTTGTTCCGCGGCTTCGCAAGCCCTTCGGTCTTGCTCCGCACGCTTCGGAGCCCTTACGGTCTCCTCGCGGGCCTCGGAACCCTTCGGTTTCCTCGGCGGTCGCCGGGCCGTAATACGTCCCGGCTCTTTTTGAATTATTGATTTTTTAAATCAATTTGCGGCAACATCTGATTCGACCCCGCCTTTCCATTATTTTGAATTTCTCCAATAATAATCCTTGACAAAAATTTGCTAAATTTGTAAAAAGCAATGCAATGTCCACGCTTAAACTGAAACGGGATTTTCACAAGCTAATCGATAGTATTGATAATGAGCAATTATTGTCTGCCTTTTATGCTTTGTTAAAGCGCAAGGCCGAGAATGAAGAAGGTAAACTTTGGCAAAATTTGACTGCCGAACAACGGAATGCATTAAAAAACGCATTCCAAGAGAGTGAACACGCGGAAAATCTTGTCGGTCACGATACAGTGAGAAAAAAATTTAAAAAGTGGCTTTAAAAATATATTGGACCCCAAGCGCTATCCGAAACTTTGATTCGATTATTGATTATTTGGAAAAGGAGTGGGGCGAAACCGTGGCCGTTGCTTTTAGTCGCAAGGTTTTTGAATTTTTGGATATACTCGCCGAGTTTCCCGAAATAGGGACTATTGAACATCCGGAAATGGATATACGCGGCTTTGTGATTGTTAAACAAGTTAGTGTATTTTATCGGATCAAAGGTGAGAGAATTATTTTGTTAAACTTTTTTGACAACAGGCGCAATCCCGATAACAGATGAATTTTTTTCTTTGAAATATCCGGTAAAGATGCTATATCCGGCGAATTCAATTGTCCCTTATATCCTTATCGTCAGGCGTATTTGAACCGGCATACATCTTGTTTTACATCACAAAATTAATGGTCGCTCGATTCATTGCGCGGGAAAAGGCCGGCGGCTGAGTGCTGCGAATGCAGTGAGCGGTGTATCGAAACCCCGGCCGGTCAACACGGTCGCTTCGATACAATTTTTGCTGCGCAAAAATCACTCAGCGACCACCGAAATAGATGCCTGAGTGCCGTTCGCTACGATAAAAACCAACTCAAAACTAAGAATTCAAAACTCAAAACTAAATTTGCGCCAGGGATGGGAGCGGTATGAGCCGCCGGCGGTGCCGATGGTTTTCCGCCCGGCGGAGGCGACCGGAGGAAGCCCTACGTACGGGCGGGCGCGGGCGCGCGGCACGCGCGCCCGCGCAAAACCACGGCATCCGCCAAGGCGAATATGAGCGGACAGCCCGGCGGGCGCCGCGTGATTGCGCCGCGGTGCGAACGAATGTGAAGCAACGCGGCTTGCAAGAACGTGTGCGGCCGGGCGCCCAAAAAATATCTTGAAACAACTGTTGATACGTTCAAAATGATTAAATTTGAGACAAACCAAAACACATGATGATGCAAACCGACAATATTCGTAAAGTGGCCGTGGTGGGCGCAGGAACCATGGGTAACGGGATCGCCCACGTATTTGCGCAAACCGGCCATGAAGTGCACCTGATCGACGTGTCGAAATCGGCGTTGGAACGGGCCTTGGAAACCATCCGTAAAAACCTGATGCGCCTGCTCAACAAGGAAAAAATCGACGAGCAAACCAAGGAACAAACCTTGCACAATATCCACACCTTTGACAACCTGTTTGAGGGCGCCAAAGACGTGGATTTCGTGGTGGAAGCCGCTACCGAAAATCCGGAAATCAAGTTTAAAATCTTCCGGGATTTGGACCAAATCACGCGCCCCGAAGTGATTTTGGCCACCAACACTTCGTCCATTTCCATCACGCGCATCGCCCGCCAAACCGCACGACCCGACAAGGTTATCGGCATGCACTTTATGAATCCCGTGCCCATCATGAAATTGGTGGAGGTGATTTCGGGTTATTCCACGAGCACCGAAACCTTGGATACGGTGATTGCGCTGTCGGAAAAATTGGGTAAAGTGCCGGTGAGCGTGAGCGATTATCCGGGCTTTGTGGCCAACCGCATCCTGATGCCTATGATCAACGAGGCCATCGAAGCGCTGCAAACGGGCGTGGCGGGCGTGAAAGAAATCGATACGGTGCTCAAATTGGGCGCTAACTTTCCGATGGGACCGCTCCAACTGGCCGATTTTATCGGACTTGACGTATGCCTGGCCATTTTGAACGTGATGTACGAGGGCTTTAAGGATCCCAAATACGCGCCCAACCCTTTGTTGGTCAATATGGTGGAAGCCGGTAAATTGGGCGTAAAGTCGGGCGAGGGATTTTATGATTATTCCGAAAGCCGCAAGGCCGAAAAGGTAGCCAAGGCCTTTTTGCGTTGAGCACGGGATGATTTTTCGAAAGCCGTTTCGCCAACCGGTGAAGCGGCTTTTCTATTCTTTGACAAGGCGGAAGCCGCGTTCGGTATCCTTTATTCGGATATGGAGTTGATATATGCCGGCCGGCAGGTTTTTGAGATTGAGTAATTGGGAGCCGTATGCTTTGCCTTGCCGGATCTTACGCCCGTTGAGCGTGTTGAGCAGGTATGTGAATGTGCTTCCGGCCGGGGCATTGATGATGACAAATTCCGATGCGGGATTGGGGTAAATCCTGATTTTAGCCAAAGTTGTTTTGTCGGATGACAAGTTGTCGATGACCCCGTCACCGTTGGCATCATCGCAATAGGCCTGCAACTTCCATATATCGGGGTCGCCCCACGAGCCCGGACGGTCTTCGGCACAGCGATACATAAACAAAGTGTCGGGGCGGACGGCTACATAATAGTCCGTTACATCCAAGTCCGGTAGGATGTTCATGTTTTTTTGTTCGGGGCTTCCGTTTCCCAAGGCCACGTTGCGGGCGGCGGAATTGTTTTCGAATACCAGGTCGGCCATAGCGTGAAACAGGCGGTTGGGCCCGTAAACATCCAACATATCGTAAGGGTCGTAGCGTCCGTCCACCAGGTCGGTGTAGCACAGGTAATGATTGGCCTGATAAAAAAAGGTATAACCGTTGTAGTTGTATTGATGAGCAGCTACGGTATCGGAGAAAACGGTGATAAAATCCTTGTCGGCATCGGGAATATTGATGAGTTCATAAACGGCGCGTGTAGCGCGCGGGTCGGTATTATAGCGGTCGGTTCCCAGGTGCCAATCGTCATAGCTTTGGAGGATTAACAATTTTACTCCCGACGGATAATTCCGCAAGTCATTGTCGGTTACCAGAAACGAAAGCCAAGGTGCAAAGGTCATAATAAAACGTCCGTTGGTTCCCCAGTTGCGGCCGTTGGGGTCGAAAATGTGTTTACCCAACCAAATGGTTGAACCGCCACCGTAGGAATGGCCCATAAGGGCTACGCGGGTTGTGTCCAACCATTGACCGTAGGTCGAAACGGCCAAATCCATCATATCGAGTGAATTTTGATAGCTTTGGTGAATATCGCCGGGGTTTTCGTTGTAAATATTAATCAAATTGTAACCCAATGATGCCACATATTTGAAAAAACGGTCATAGGATTGATAAGTTTGTCCCCAACCGGAAATAAAAAATACCGTAGGCCGTCTTGCGGGATTGGTATCGGGATGGTAAAAGGTAATGGTGCCCTTACCGCTGACATCCATACCGGGTTCGCGTACATAGTCAAAAGTTCCCCAACTTCCGTAACCGTTGGAAATACCGCCGCTATGGTCAAAAAGTTCGGGATAGAGATTTTGTGCCCGGAACGAACCTATGGTCATCAGCATAATGAAGGAAATCAGAAAGTGTCGCATCGCGGTTGTGTTATTGATAGAGGCAATTTATAAAAAAATAAAAAAACCGCCCGTTAAAACAGGCGGTTGAAAGATATGGTTTCGGAAAATTATTCTGATTTTTCTGCTTCTTTGGCTGCCTTGGCAGCTTCCTGTGCGGCACGGATAGCGGCACGCGACATCTTGATTTGTACCACAACCACATTGTCGGGATGGAGGAGTTTGTATTGATCGTTGCGCAAATCGGCCACATAAACTTTGTCGCCCAAATCCAAGTTGGAAATATCCACCTTGACAAAGTCGGGCAATTGGGCCGGCAGGGCACGCACTTTGAGTTTGCGTTCGTTGAAAAAGAGTTTACCCCCTTTGACCACACCGGGTGCCACCCCTTCGGTGCGGACGGGTACCGTAACTGAAACTTCTTTGTCGGGATACAAACGGTAAAAATCCACATGCAAAATGCGGTCGGTTACGGGATGGAATTGTACATCGCGCATTACGGCTTCGTGTTTGGAGCCGTCTTCCAGTTCAATCACTACGGTATGCGTATCCGGAGTGTAAACCAGCTTGTTAAACGCGCGTTCGTCGGCCGAAAAATGCAAGGGGTCGTCACCTCCGTATAATACGCAAGGGACTCTTCCAGCATTACGTAGGGCTTTGGTTGCGGCCTTGCCCACGCTTTCTCTTTTAGAGCCTTTGATCGTTAGTGATTTCATTTACGTTTTATTTAGTGTTACATGATGAATTTCTTGCTGATGGATTGATGCGAATGGATGTTGTGCATCACATCGGCAAATAACGGGGCGCAAGTTAATACTTTTATTTTATCCGGCAAAGTTTTATGCGGAATACTGTCGGTTACCACCAGTTCGGTAAGCGGTGAGTCCTGAATGCGTTGCTTGGCTTGCCCCGACAATACGGCGTGGGTAATCACGGCCCTGACGCTGCGGGCACCTTTTTCCATCATCATTTTTGCCGCCTTGACCAAAGTGCCGGCCGTATCCACCAAATCGTCCACCAGCACCACATTTTTGTCCTTCACATCACCGATGATTTCCATGTAAGAAACTTCGTTGGCCCGCAAGCGTTGCTTGTAGCTTATCACCACATCGGCTTTGAGATATTTGGCATAGGCATGGGCCCGTTTGGCGCCGCCCATATCGGGTGAGGCGATGACCAAATTGTCCAGGTTCAAACTTTCGATGTAGGGAATGAAAAAGCTGCTGGAATAAAGATGGTCCACCGGAATTTCGAAAAATCCCTGAATGGCATCGGCATGCAAATCCATGGTTACCACGCGCGAAGCGCCGGCGGTTTCGAGCATGGAAGCCACCAGTTTGGCCCCGATGGGAACGCGGGGTTCATCTTTGCGGTCCTGACGGGCCCAGCCGAAATAGGGAATAACGGCGTTGATGTATTGGGCCGAGGCGCGTTTGGCCGCATCGATCATCAGGAGCATTTCCATCAGGTTGTCGGTGGGGGCAAAAGTCGAGCCGATGATAAAAACGCGTTTTCCACGGATGGATTCCTTGAACGAAGGACGAAATTCACCGTCGGCAAAGCGTTGATTCTCCACTTGGCCTAACGGAACGCCGTAATTGTCGGCAATTTTACGGGCCAACTCCAAGCTCTGCGAGCAAGCAAAGAGTTTGGCTTCGGCTCCGGCATAAGGCATGGGTTCGGGTTTTTGGGGTGTTCAAATTTAGTCAATTTTTGCACGGGACAAAAGCTTGCGGATTCCTTCGCCGATGACGCGAATGCCCGTTTCGATATTTTGCGGATCCACGTTGGAATATGCCAAGCGGAAACGGGTGGGCGAGCGGCGGGCCGGGTCGAAGGATTTGCCCAGCACAAATACCACATTGTTTTCCAAAGCATAATCCAAAACCTTTTGCGCATTGGCACCGTCGGGCAGTTCGAGCCATACGTAAAAACCGCCTTTGGGGCGCACATATTTTACTTCGGGCGGGAAATATTTTTCGATGGCTTCGAGCGTAATATCACGTCGCAGCCGGTATTCGGGACGGATACGTTCCAGGTAAGGTTCCAAATATCCTTCGCGCATAAAGGCGTTGGCAATCACTTGTGAGAGGTTCGGGCTGCAAGCATCCAAACTTTGTTTCAAAATTTCGGCTTTGGGAAAAACTTCTTTGGGCACCACCATCCAACCCAGTCGGAAACCCGGACCCAGAATTTTGGAAAAAGAACCTACATAAATAATTTGTTGTTTCAAATCGCGCGGTGCCATGGACAGCATGGGCTCGGTCAGCGGACGGTCGGCCGGGTCGAACCAGAGTTCGTTGTAGGGGTCGTCTTCCAATAAAACGAGTTTGTTTTCGCGAATAAAATCCAAAAGCATGCGCCGTCGTTCCTTGGAGTAAATCAATCCGGCCGGATTGTGGAAATTGGGAATGACATACAGGAATTTGACCCTTTCGCCTTGATGCGTAACACGCCGGTAAATTTTTTCCAAATCATCCATCCTGATGCCGTGGTCATCCATCGGGATGCCGTGCAGGTGCGCTTTGAAACTTTTGAACAGGGTCAATGAACCGATAAAACTGGGATTTTCGGTCAGGATGGTGTCGCCGGGGTCGGCAAAAAGGTGCGAAACGATATAAATGGCTTGCAACGAACCGGTGGTTATCAAAAGTTCGTGGCCGGTAAAATCGATGCCTTTGGTGCTTAAATATTTTTTTAAAACTTCGATAAGGGGCGGATAACCCTGTGTGGGGCCGTATTGGAACGAAACTTCCTTTTCGCTGCGCGGAAGCCGGTGATAGATTTTTTCCACTTCGTCCACCGGGAAAAGGTGGTTGTTGGGCATTCCGCCCGCAAAAGAAATAAATCCGGGACGGATGGCGTATTTCATCAAATCCCGGATGTCGGACGAATGCAAAAAATGGATGGAATGCGCAAA
>WGAP01000106.1 GCA_015494775.1 Flavobacteriales bacterium
CCGACCTGGGTTTGTATTACCGCACGCGCAATGTGGTCAGCTTGTTGATCGCCGGCTTGATGATCGGTATTTTTTCGGGGGCCTTGCTCAGTTTGTTGCAATTTTGGGCGCCGGCGCGCGATTTGCAAAAATATGTGTTTTGGAGCATGGGGAATTTGGGAAATTTGACCAACGCTCAAATCGCGCTGCTATGGATTTTGTTGATAATCTCCTACGTTTTGGCGGGCTTGCGCCGGCGGCGTTTGGATTTGTTGCTGTTGGGCGATGATTATGTGAGTGCGGCGGGTTATTCCCTGGCCGGCTTGCACCGGTTTATTGTGTTGATAGCCGGACTTTTGTCGGGCGTCATTACCGCTTTGGCGGGACCCATTGCCTTTGTGGGCTTGATGGTGCCGCATGCGGCTTTTATGCTTACGGGTTCCCGCTTGCATGCCAAGGCCTTGCCCGGGGTTTTTCTGCTGGGCGGCATTTTGATGCTCCTGGCCGATTTGGTCAGCCAATGGCCGGGTTCGGAAGGCGTGTTGCCGGTCAATAGCATCACGTCCCTGCTGGGTGCACCCTTGGTGGTGTGGTTATTGCTCAAACGCAAAGTTTGACGATGTTATTAATAAATAGGTATAAAAAATTAGGACTTACTGTCCATGCGTTACATTTTGTTGAATTTTTGATGCAAATCCGGCGAGGATGTCCGAAAAATCGGTCATCCGGTTGCAGTAAATTTTCCTATCTTTACCCGTAGAAAAATCCCGCGCTATGTTCACACTCAAACCCGGCTTGGTTTACGGCCAACAACTCAAAGAACTTTTTGCCTACGCCAAGGAAAAGGAATTTGCGCTGCCCGCCGTCAATGTGGTGGGTTCCAACAGCATCAATGCGGCCTTGGAAACGGCCATGAAGTTGCAATCGCCCCTTATCATTCAATTTTCCAATGGCGGAGCGCATTTCAATGCCGGCAAGGGCTTGGACAATTCCGACCAGCAAGCGGCCGTGATGGGGGCCGTTACCGGAGCCATTCATATTCATAAACTGGCCGACCTTTACGGCGTTCCGGTGATTATCCACACCGACCATGCGGCCAAAAAACTACTCCCTTGGGTGGACGGTATGATTGCCTTCGGCAAAAAATTCTATGAAAAACACGGCAAACCGCTTTTCAGTTCCCACATGCTGGATTTGTCGGAAGAACCCTTGGAAGAAAACGTTGAAATCAGTAAGAAATATTTACAAGAACTTTCGGCGCTTGACATGTTTTTGGAAATTGAACTGGGGATCACGGGCGGCGAAGAAGACGGCGTGGACAACACGGGTGTGGACAACCGCCGGCTTTATACCCAACCCGAAGAAGTGGCCTATGCTTATGAGGAGTTGAAAAAAATTTCGGATTACTTTACCATCGCCGCCGCATTCGGCAATGTGCACGGGGTTTACAAGCCGGGTAACGTGGTTTTGCGTCCCGAAATTTTGAAAAATTCGCAAGATTATATTCGCGAAAAATTCGGTTTGGACAATCCCAAACCGGTTAATTTTGTTTTCCACGGCGGTTCGGGTTCGGATTTGGAAGATATTCGCAAGGCCATTTCCTACGGTGTTATCAAAATGAATATCGACACCGACACCCAATACGCCTTTATGGAAGGCGTGCGTGAATATTTCCGTAAGTATTGGGATTATTTACAAAGCCAAATCGGTAACCCCGAAGGGGCCGACAAGCCCAATAAAAAATATTATGACCCGCGCAAATGGCTGCGCGAAGGCGAAAAAACATTCGTTCAACGTTTGACGCGTGCTTTTGAAGATTTGCGGGATATTCCCGATATTCACGGCATCCGTATCGAAAAGTAAACGCTTATGTCCTGGTTTAAACGCAAAATCAAAGGTATTCAAACGCCTTCGACCGAGAAAAAAGACATTCCCAAAGGGCTTTGGTACAAAACGCCTTCGGGTAAAATCGTCGAACGCACCGAACTGATCGAAAACCTGTATGTGAGCCCCGAAGACGATTTCCATCTGCGCATCGGGAGCAAGGAATATTTCGACATTTTGTTCGACGACGGTCAGTTCGAAGAATTATGGCCCGCAATGGAATCCAAAGACCCGCTCAAATTCGAGGATTTGAAACCCTACACCCAACGGCTCAAAGAAGCCAAGGAAAAAACCGGCCTTCACGATGCCGTGCGGGTGGCACGCGGTAAATCCAAGGGCGAAGATTTGCTCATTGCCGCCATGGATTTCGGTTTTATCGGCGGTTCGATGGGTTCGGTGGTGGGCGAAAAAATCACGCGCGCCATGGACTATGCCGCCGAACATAAAATTCC